>JAUWMO010000218.1 GCA_030613125.1 Bacteroidota bacterium
ATTCGTTATCAGTTAAAAAGATAAATTAACAGAACTAATAATGATATAAAGTTAAATTCTTAATTTCGGCCATAATATTTCACATCTTTCTGTAACTGAGAATCTATTACAATGAGAAGTTACCATGTAACAACACTTAATGAATTCATTATTAAGCGACAGGCTGATTTTGTTTACGCAAAAGGTGAACTTTCAAGGTTGTTATATTCCATTGGAGTGGCTGCCAAAATAGTGAACAAGAAAGTGAACAAAGCCGGGCTTGTTGATATCCTTGGAGAGGCAGGAAACGTTAATATCCAGGGTGAAGACCAAAAAAAACTGGACGTATTTGCCGATGAACAATTTATCGGAGCACTAGAATCATGTGGTGAAGTTTGCGGGATTGCAACAGAAGAAAATAATGAGATTGTCACCTTTGATCATGATTTGTCAGAGGGTGCAAAATATATAGTGTGCATGGACCCTCTTGATGGTTCTTCCAATATTGACGTAAATGTATCTGTTGGGACTATTTTCTCCATTTACAGAAGAGTAACACCGCGTGGCAGGAATCCTGAACTTCAGGATTTCCTTCAAAAAGGATCAAAACAGATAGCAGCAGGATATGTAATTTACGGATCTTCTACCATGATGGTTTATTCTACCGGAAAAGGAGTAAACGGATTTACACTTGATCCTTCCATTGGTGAATTTTGTCTTTCACATCCAGACATTAAAACACCGGATTTTGGCACCATTTATTCAATTAATGAAGGGAACTACTTTGATTTTCCTGATGGGGTAAAAAAATTCATTAAATTTTGTCAGGTTAAAGACCCAACAAATAGCAGGCCATATACTTCCAGGTATATCGGTTCACTGGTATCAGATTTTCACAGAAACCTCTTAAAAGGCGGAATATATCTTTATCCCCAAACTGCCAAAGCACCGGAAGGTAAACTCAGGTTGCTTTATGAGTGTAATCCTATTGCGTTCCTGGCAGAACAGGCCGGAGGCAAAGCCAGCAATGGAAAAACCAGAGTATTGGAGATTCAGCCTGACTCGCTCCATCAGCGAATTCCATTTTATACAGGATCAAAAAACCTTGTTGAAAAAGTTGAGGAGTTGCTATAAATTGCACCTGTCTGCCGCATTAACAACCGACAGTCCGGCAAGAAAGTATTGCACATGATAGGTTCTAAAGAATTTAAAAAATATTATTCCCACCCAAACCTGAAATTGCTTCATGAAAAGATCATGGAAGGCAAAAAACAGGTTTTCCTTAAAGGATTATCGGGTTCTTCATCCGGATTATTTTCCTCACGGTTTTTTGTTCAATTCCAATCACCTATGCTTTTTATCTTAGATGATAAGGAGGCAGCAGCTTACTTTTATAATGATTTGCGAAACCTGTTGAATGACAAAATTTTATTTTTCTTCCCATCCTCATATAAGCGCTCGGTACAATATCAACAAACCGATGGATCAAACATTATTCTGCGAACAGAAGTATTAAATATATTGACAGGTAGGGTTAAAAATATAATTATTGTAACTTATCCCGAGGCAATTATTGAAATGGTGCTGACCCGGCAGGCCCTGAAAAAAAATACTCTTCATTTGAAAAAAAATGAAAAAATTTCCATTCCGTTTATTGAGGAACTACTGGATGAATATCAATTCGAAAGGGCAGATTTCGTTTATGAACCCGGTCAATATTCGGTCAGGGGTAGCATTGTAGATATTTTTTCTTTTTCCAACGATTTTCCTTTCAGACTCGATTTCTTTGGAAATGAAGTTGAGTCTATTCGCACATTTAACATTGAAAGTCAGTTATCTCTTGAATCCTGTAATAAGATTTCAATTCTTCCAAACATAAAAGATCTGACAACAGAAGGATCAACAAATTCTCTTTTTAAAATTTTAAATGAGTCTTTTCTTCTTTGGATCTATGATGTTTCTTTCACAAGAAACAGAATCAATGAGCTTTATAAAAACACAACCTTTGAAATAGTTGAAAATGAAGTAATGAGTGAGGTCATGAAAAAAAATAAAGAAACCTTGCTTATAACAGGAGATCAGTTCATTAATGATATCCGGGAGTTTGTATTGGTGGAATTTGGAAGAATGAAATATTACAAAAACCCGGAAGTTATCAGTTTTCACACGTCTCCACAGCCTGTTTTTAATAAGAACTTTGAATTGTTAGCAACAAATTTTCTGGAAAATATTAACAAAGGTTACAAAAATTACCTATTAACAGATAACGAAAAACAATTTAACCGGCTTGAAAGCATTTTCTCTGACATACAGCAGGAAGTAAAGTTTATTCCAGTAAGAACTACTTTACATGAGGGTTTTATAGACCATAACTTAAAAATCTGTTGTTATACAGACCATCAGATATTTGAACGGTTTCATAAATTCCAGCTTAAGAGCGATTTCTCAAAAAAAGAAGCCCTTACACTCCGGGAACTGACCAGTTTGCATCCCGGAGATTATGTTGTGCATATTGATCAGGGTATTGGAAGGTTCGGAGGACTTGAAAAGATAGAAGTTAATGGCAGATTACAGGAAGCAATAAAATTAGTATACAAAGATAATGACACATTGTATGTTAGCATCCACGCCCTTCATCGTATTTCAAAGTATAAAGGAAGATATGGAGATCCTCCAAAAATACACAAACTGGGATCTGCTGCATGGCAAAACCTTAAACAAAAAACCAAAAGAAAAGTAAAGGATATTGCAAAGGAATTAATAAAGCTTTACGCTCAACGTAAAGCGCAGAAAGGATTTAGTTTCTCACCTGACACTTACTTGCAAACAGAACTTGAGGCTTCTTTTATATATGAGGATACTCCTGATCAATTATCTGCTAGTAATGCAGTTAAACAAGGGATGGAAGCCTCTTTCCCGATAGACCACCTGGTATGCGGTGATGTAGGTTTTGGTAAAACTGAAATCGCTATTCGGGCAGCGTTTAAGGCAGTTGCCGATAGTAAACAGGTTGCTTTGCTGGTCCCCACCACTATCCTTGCATTGCAGCATTATAACACCTTTAGAAGCAGGTTAAAGGATTTTCCCTGTAATATTGACTCTATCAGCCGTTTCAAAAAACCAGCTGAACAAAAAACAATCCTAAAGGACCTAAGTATGGGCAAAATTGATATCATCATTGGTACACACCGTCTTGTTAGTAAAGATATTCGTTTCAAAAATCTAGGATTGCTTATTATCGATGAAGAACAAAAATTCGGAGTTTCCGTGAAAGAGAAAATCCGGCAAATAAAAATCAGTGTAGATACTCTTACTCTTACTGCCACACCAATTCCCAGGACATTACAATTTTCCCTTATGGGAGCTCGCGATCTTTCTATAATCCGTACTCCTCCCCCGAACAGGCATCCCATAATTACAGAACTTCATCAGTTTAATGAAGAGTTAATCAAAGAAGGTATTGAATATGAGGTTAGTCGGGGCGGACAGGTTTTTTTCATCCATAACAGGATAATTAATATTGAAGAAATAAAGAAAACAATTGACAGGTTAGTACCAAAAGTCAAATCTGTAATTGCTCATGGTCAAATGGAAAGCAAGAAACTGGAGGCGATAATGCTTGACTTTATAAATGGCTATTATGATGTATTAGTTGCAACAACAATAGTTGAATCGGGCCTGGATATACCAAATGCAAATACTATTTTTATAAATAATGCCCATCAATTCGGATTAAGTGACCTCCATCAGCTTAGAGGCAGAGTGGGTAGATCAAATAAAAAAGCCTTTTGTTATCTTATTGCTCCTCAGTTAAATTTTGTTTCAGGGGAAGCTCGTTTAAGACTTAAAGCAATTGAAGAGTTCTCAGAAATTGGTAGCGGATTTAATATTGCCATGCAGGATCTGGATATTCGTGGTGCCGGGAATTTATTAGGAGCTGAACAGAGTGGTTTCATCGCTGATATTGGATTTGAAACATATCAGCAAATACTGCAAGAAGCCATTCAGGAATTGAAAGAAGATGAATTCCGTGAACAATTTAATGAACATCCAGATGAGAAACAAGTTGACCCATCAAAAATTGTCACCTATGTCAATGACGTGTATATCGATACTGACCAGGAATTACTTTTTCCCGATGAATACATTGCTAACATATCTGAAAGGTTAAGGCTTTATCGCAAACTCGACGACCTGGAAACTGAAAAAGACCTTCTGGATTTTAGCAGGCAATTAGAAGACAGATTTGGTCCTGTCCCATCCCCTTCACAAGAACTTATGAATGTAGTCCGGTTACGTAACATTGCTAAAAAATTAGGATTTCAAAAAATTGTATTAAAACGTCAAACCTTGATTATGCACTTTGTTTCAAACCGGAATTCTGCTTATTACAATTCCCCGGTTTTCAGCAGGATCTTAACATCTATTCAAAAACAACATCAACTTTATCGTATAAGAGAGATCCGGGGGAAATTAACATTGACAGTCCCGGATGTAAAGAATATTGCAAAAGCTTTAGAAATCCTTACAACAATTTTATAATCGACTTTAAAATATAATAATCTTAACTTTATACTGTTTATAAATTATTGGGATTTATATATTTGAAATAGATGAACCTTGTAATTGACATTGGAAATAGTTCTGTAAAAACTGCTGTTTTTAAAAATACTGAACTATTGGACTCAAAACTATTTTATTCATTTGAAACAGATGATATTAAAAGATTATTAGAGCAATATCCAAAAATTACAAAAGGGATTGTATCGGTTGTAGGAAAATCAAATTACACCTTTGAACAATATTTAGGTGATCACCTGGACTATTTAATATCGCTTGAAGCTGAGACACCATTACCAATTGAGAATCTGTACACAACCAAAGAAACCCTGGGAAAAGACCGTATTGCAGGAGTAACAGGTGCAAATTTTTTATTCCCTGAAACCAATATTTTGGTTATTGATGCAGGTACTGCCATTACATATGACTTTATAAATTCCAGTGCTCAGTATTTGGGTGGAAGTATTACACCAGGTATGAAAATGAGGTTCCGTGCATTACATGAGTTCACCGACAAACTACCACTTCTCTCACCTAATGATAACTTCAATGTCCCTTCCACAGATACAGCAGGAGCTATAATCTCAGGAGTACAGTCTGGGATAATAAAAGAAGTTGAAGGTTTTATCCATGAATTTAATAAGCAACATCCCAATTTAAGAGTAATTCTTACAGGTGGAGATGCTATTTTTTTTGAAAAAAAATTAAAAAGTAGCATCTTTGTGGACTTGAATCTCATTCTTAAAGGATTGAACAGAATATTAAACTGCAATGCTGAAATCCATTAAAATAGCGTTTATCATTGGTTTAATTGTCATTCTTTATACTCCGGGTTTTGGCCAGGTATCTTTTAACTCTCCTTATTCTGGTTTTGGACTGGGTGATTTGACATTTTAAGGTTTTGGCCGGAACAGAGCAATGGGTGGGATCACCTATGGTATGAGAGACAGTAAAAGTATAGATTTTGCAAACCCTGCCGCATATACTATCCGAGACTCCTTATCATTGACGTTTGAATTTGGTGGTACAGGTCAGGCTTCACAATTTTCTACAGCAGAGGAAACAAATGTTCCCTGGGACTTTAATTTCAGTCACCTTGCGTTTAGTTTTCCAGTTAGCAGGAAGCTTTCATTTGGATCCGGCCTGGTTCCCTATAGCTTAATCAGCTATTTTTACGTTGATCCAGTTCGTGAAGAAAATGATAGTTACAATCCCGAAATAGGTGAAATTGATTACTTATTCAAAGGAGATGGAGGAATTAATCAGATATTTTTTGGTTTGGGATATGAAATCACAAAGAATTTTTCTGTTGGAGTGAATGTTAATTATTTGTTTGGAAATCTGCACAGAACACAGTCTGCCACCTTTATTGACAATCTGAATGCCCACCACCCAAAACTT
>JAUWMO010000390.1 GCA_030613125.1 Bacteroidota bacterium
TCGAATATGTTTCAAAAGCCTTCATCAATGCTTTATTGGAAAGCTCTGTAAAACCGGAGCATATATTGGGTATTTCATTTGCTGTGGCAGGTGGGGTGGATGTTAAAAATCTGAAGTGGGTTTACACTCCACGGATCCGTGGTATACACAATTTAAATTTCAGAGAACTGATCCGGATCCTTCCAGAGATTAAATATCTGCATGTTGAGCATGATATCCATGCACAGGCTGCTTCCGTAATAAATTCCAGGAGTTGGGATGATGATGACTATGTGTTTTTGCACATTGGCCGGGGGATCTCAATGTCAATATACAGCAATGGACTTTTCCTGGGATATCGCGGATTTTCGGGAGAGATTGGTCATATTCCCGTTCCTACCTGCGGAGCAGATGAGGAAAAAAACGTTGAATCCGCAATTTCAGTTAAAGGCATTTTAGACTTTATAAACGATCATTTTAGCCTTAAATTGACTGATCTGTCTGGTTTAACACCTGAAATCATTCACAATGAAAAGGTCATCGCACATATCACAAAAGTTTTGGAATATGTTTTGATCGTTATTACAAATATTATTGATCCTAAGACCATTATTGTAGGCGGTCCTTCTCTTGAACCCTTTTATGACATTATACGAAATAAAATAGAGGAAACCATCAGATATAAGACCTGGATCGGTGGACCGGAAAATATAAAATGGTATTACAATGATGACATGTTTGGTGCTTATGGAACAATTTTAAATGCAAGTGGAAAAATGATTAACAGCTACATAGAGGACCATTTGATATGAAGTATTACACAGGTATTGAAATAGGAGGCACAAAACTACAACTCATTGTTGGAGATGAACATCTGAGAATTATTGAACATTTTCGTTATGCAGTAGACAAGGCAAAGGGGGCAGAGGGGATACGAGAACAGATTGAAACCACACTAAAAAATGAAATTCTGAACAAATACAGTCCCGTTTCAATTGGTGTTGGTTACGGCGGTCCGGTTGATCATATTACAGGAAAAGTAAGAGTGTCACACCATATTGGTGGCTGGTCAGGTTTTGAATTGTCTTCATGGCTCCACAACATATCCGGGCTACCGGTAAAAGTTGATAATGATGCAAATACCGCTGCCCTGGGTGAAGCGGTCAGGGGTGCGGGGAAATCATACAATAATGTCTTCTACGTTACACTTGGCAGTGGAATGGGAGGTGGATTTGTTACCGGCAAAGAGTTATTTCATGGGATGGTGCCGGGTGAATCCGAAATCGGACTGGCCATGTTTGACAAATCAGGGGCCAATTTTGAATCTCACTGTTCCGGATGGGCAGTCGATGCAAAAGTTCGTCAATATGTTGCTGATCATCCTGAAACTATCCTTTCCGGATTGGTAGGAAAGTTTGGAAAATCTGAAGCACAGTTTCTTTTACCGGCCATCCAACAGGGAGATACCGGAGCAAGTCAGATACTTGAATCTACAGCAGATGATCTGTCTTTTGGCCTATCTCATATAGTACATCTTTTTAATCCTGAGGTTATTATTATCGGAGGAGGATTATCTTTAATTGGGGATCCGTTGTTAACCTCTGTAAGAAAATATATTATTAGATACCTGACTAAAGCATTTCAACCAGGACCGGAGATAAAATTAGCTTCTTTAGGTGAGGATGTTGTAGGTATAGGAGCACTTTTACTGGCAAAAGCAGTATCAGAAAAATTGTAAAACGAATCATAGAAAGGATTTATAATGCAGAGCTGGATTCAGAATTATATAGAAAATCACAAGAAGGTAATCGAATCGATACCTGTTGGGAAAATTGATAAGCTGATCACTCTCCTTAAGGAAGCCAATCGGGAAGAGAAACAGATCTTTATTTTCGGAAATGGAGGTAGTGCTGCATCGGCTTCACACTTCGCAACTGATTTGGGAAAAGGTGCCTCTGATAGGTTGTCAAAACGGTTTAAATGTTTCTCCTTAAATGAGGCAACAGCGTGGATGACCGCCATTGGAAATGACTATTCTTATGAAGATGTTTTTGTTCATCAGTTAAGGAACTTCGCCAGGCCCGGTGATATAGTTTTTACAATGAGTGTAAGTGGCAATTCGCCTAACCTTGTGAAAGCGGTTGATTGGGCAAATAAAGAGGGACTTCATACCATTGCACTGGTTGGTGGTAAACGCGGACGGTTAGCTGAGATTGCCGGTGATGTTGTGGTTATCGATTCGACACATTACGGACATGTGGAGGATGCCCTTATGCTGATTGTTCATTTGCTGACCTACGCTTTTATGGAAAATCCACAGTTGGTCGAACTGAATAAGTAAAACAGAACAATATGAAAAACATAATTCTCCTTTTAGTATCAGTATTGTTGATACTGAATTCATGCACTAAGAACCAACAGAAGCAACCCGCATTCAGAGACAAGGCACTACCTGTGGAAGAGAGGGTTGCCGACCTGCTTTCAAGAATGACACTGGAGGAAAAAGTTGCCCAGACTACCTCGTA
>JAUWMO010000060.1 GCA_030613125.1 Bacteroidota bacterium
AAGAGGTTAAATCAATTTTCATTTCATTACCTGTATAAGGAATGGTTTACTGTTTGGTATTTTTTTTGAGTATTTTAATATTAATATAACAAAGTTATTCAAAAAAGGTATGATATTTATAATGGTAAAAAGTTTTTCTCGTATGAATGTTGTAAATTTTGAGTCAAACTGGCCCCTTTCAGGGTCATTTTTCCCCTAATTATAGAAAGGTAAATTTTCACATCAGATTTGCCAGGGGTTCCTCTACCTCTTTGGAAATGGCCATGTTCACCCAATTTTCAAATAGTATATGAGGGTTATCAGGGAGTTTTTTATCCGGGAGACTTCCGGCAGAATAATCTCTCCGGTACATATCAGAAGTATCCATTATTGCTAAGTTTCCTCACTCGTTTTTCCGATTAAAAGTCCCTTTTTTTTGTTGGCTGTCTTAATGCTTGCATTTAATTCGAAACCTAAAAGCAACGATATTGAATTGATATATAACCATATCAGTATCACAATAAATGTTCCAATCGAACCATATAGTTTATTGTAATTTCCGAAGTTATTTACATAAAACGAAAAACCCAGGGATGAAAGGACAAAGAGTAAGGTAGCAACAATGGATCCGGGAGAGAAATACTTCCATTCTTTTCTTACAGCAGGGATTTCATAGTAAAGTGTTGATATTGCAAAAAAAATAAGAGCCAGGAATATAATCCATTTAGCAATAGAAATAAGATAGTAGGTGAAATTTATCTGAATGATATCCATTTCTACAAGTTTGTTAAGGGCTGTTTTACCCAAAAGGATGAAAAGAATAGCAGCAGACAGCATTAGTGATATCAGAAAAACAAGCAGAAGTGATGTAATTCGCTGAGATAACCACGTCCGCACTTTGAACTCATGTTCAGATACATTGAAGGCATTAATAAGGGCATGAATACCATTTGTTGAGAAAATGATTGTGGCTAGGAACATAAAAAATAACAAACCTCTACTTTTATGAGTAATTACCTGAACCAATGTTGTTTCCAGTAATATGAAGGCATTCTCGGGTAAAATGTTCTCAAAGAACAGTAAAAGTTCATTTTGAAAATTAGGGAATGGAACAAATGGGATGAGCGTAAAAAGAAAAATTATGGAGGGCAGGATAGCGATCAGGATGTTAAAAGCAATAGCTGAGGCACGTGTAACCAGCGATCCTTTTTGGAAACCACGGCTAAAAAAAATTATTACGTAATAAACAGAAACTCCGTGAAAACCTGGCAGTGAAAAACTTTTTAGCTTAACCTGAAGCTTCTCAAGAAATGATCCAGTTCCGGTTACTTCCTGACTCTCATCCTGTGATAACATTTTTCCTTACTTTGATACTAACTTTAAGTTTTGAATTATGTTAATATTTACACTGCAAATCAAAGTGCTTTTAAACTCATGTCAAGACTTTGAATATGATGAGTTAGTGCACCAATTGAAACAAAATCCACTCCACACATGGCATAATCCCTGATATTGTCAAGAGTAATACCACCTGATGATTCTGTTTCAAATTTTTTATTAATAATTTGAATGGCCTCACGGGTTTGTGGAATATCAAAATTGTCAAGCATAATTCGATTAATACCACCATAATTCACGATCTTTTTTACATCATCAATTGTGCGGGCTTCAATCTCAATTTGTATATCTAAATGGTTCTTATCTAAATATTGATGTACTCGATCAATGGTTTTCTCAATACTCCCTGACATGTCAATATGATTATCTTTAATCATTATCATATCAAACAGTCCCATTCTATGGTTTGTTCCGCCCCCGATTCTAACGGCTTCTTTTTCAAAATGTCTTAAACCGGGGGTAGTTTTACGAGTGTCCATTACACGGGTCTCAAATCCTTTAAGGTGTTGTACATATTTATCTGTGATAGTTGCAATCCCACTCATTCTTTGTAGAAAATTTAAAACCAGGCGCTCTGACTGTAAAATGGATCTGGAATTTCCTTCCACAATAAATGCAATATCACCTTTAGTAACCCTGGACCCGTCGTGTAATAAAATATTTATTTGTAGTTCAGGATCAATCATTCCAAAAACCAGTTTTGCTACCCTTATTCCTGCTAATATGCCATTTTCCTTTGTAATCAACCTGGCTTTACCCTTTTCAGCATGTGGTATACAGGCCAGTGAGGTAAAATCACCTGGTCCTGCATCTTCCTGAATAGCAAGTAATATCAGCTCTTCTTCAAGGTTTCTATTCATTCTCTTTTTCAATACGAAACTGATGAATTAGAGTTTTTTCATTTTTCCTTTTTAACAGAAAATATACACGAAATGTGTCATCTGAAGTTTCCAGATCTCCGATTCCATACTTAGACTCGGCCTTTCCTCCCTGATGCAAAAGTGAAAATTTTCTTGGAGGATTTTTCATAAAAAAATCCTTAAGGATCATTTCTGCCTGTGTCTTACTATAGATTCCTTCCTTATCAAGGATCACCATTTCAACATTTTCATTCATATTGCTGGCAATTTCTTTTGCATTACCTGTTTTAAGAGCAAGTATTATATCACTGGGAATCTCTCCTCTGGTTTGAGAAAACACTGAAATGGTTACCAGGTAAAATAGTATGTAAAATGCAGTTTTTTTCATTAGTATAAATTTTATTTAAACAAATGAAAACAAAAACCAAACCAATTTATTCGCAATTTAGCAATTTTAATCAATTTATGTTTACAAAAGAAAAGGGTGACAATGGTTGAGATTAAATCAGATGGATTATAATTATCATAGTACTTATACAAAAGAAATTCAATTGAATTTTATGTTAAATATTATTCTGTTAATTTTGAAGATAGTGTTCTTGGGTAGTGTCCATATTTGATATTTCAATGAAATTTACATTATTAATTACAGGAAAAACAAACCGGGATTTTATTCGAGAGGGTATTGGTTTGTTTAAAAAACGGGTTGAAAGATATATCCCTTTCAAGATTAAGACTGTTCCGGTAATAAAAAAGACTGTTAAATTTTATACTTTAGATGTATAATTCAAGTAATCAGTGAAAAATGAGGAAACAACTTCAACCAGGACTATCCTTATTTATTGCTCTTTTTCTCATTCTGTCCGGATTTTTTCTGGAACGATTCCAGGATGATTTTGTCAATCCTGAGAAAACAACAAGGCAATTCCAGAAGATCTTGTATTCTAAGGAAAAAAAGATTGACCATATTCTGGATTTAATTGAAGAAGAACTGGTAAAACAAAATTGGGAATATGATTTTCTGGATTCTGAAAAAATAACCAGTTTATTAATCAGAAATGGTTTTATATTGCTTTACTATGTTAATGATACTTTAAAGGCATGGTCTGACAAGAGTATCCAGATCTCAGACCCTCTTTCACAATCTAAATTCAGTAGAAAAATTATTTTTTTAGGTAATGCCTGGTACAAAACAATTAACCGCAATATTGGGAAGGGTTATCATCTGGTCGGACTAATATTAATAAAATACCAGTATGGGTATGAAAATCAGTTCCTTCATAATGACTTTCAGAAAAAGTTCTTTTTACCCTCATGTGTTGGCCTGTCTCCAAATCCAGTTGAAGGAGGGGAAGTGATCCTTGATGAAGATGAGGAGTTCTTATTTTCATTAATTTTTCCTCCAGAACCATATTGTTTTATTTCAAAATATAAAATTCCTGCATTTTTATACCTGTTTGGGATTGTTAGTTTTCTTATCTTCCTCAGGGGATTTATGAAGTTACTAAAAAGAAAGATAAGTCCCAACTTATTGATTATTATAGTTACAGTATTGTTTGCCGGAATCGAATTTATCATGTTTCATTATAAGGTTCCTGCTTCATTATTTGAACTTGATCTTTTTTCCCCCTATTTTTTTGCTATTTCAAACAGTTGTTCATCATTGGGGCACCTTCTTATAACATCATTATTCATTTTCTTTATTGCGTATGTGTTTTATAGAGATTTTAAATTAGATCGACTGATCAAAGTTGAAAGTAAATCCGGATTCTTTCTTCGTTCTTTTACTGGTTTTTTATTCGGAGCTATATTTTTTGCTTTAATAGTGTTTGTTTTTAAAAATCTGCTCCTTCATTCAAATGTTTCTTTCGAACCCTACAAGATATTAAAAATAAGTTATTTAAGCCTGGTGGGCTATTTTTCAATAGTGCTTTTATTTATTTCACTGGGCCTTTATTTCTACAAAATGATCGATGCAGGGAAATTGGAATCATTCAGTAAATTATTTTTCCTTTCATGGTTACTTACAATACCTGTAATTCTGATCATTAATATTCTTGTTTCTTCTCAGTTTGGAGTTTTCAGTATTATATTATATATACTGCTGGGTGTTGCAATTTACCGTTTGGTGCCAGGGTTACCTTATGTTTCCCTTGTGATCTTTTCAATATTGTTTGGTATATATTCAACTTATATAATTGTTGAATATTCAGAACAAAAAGAGATAAAGGAGAGACAAGTTTTGGCAGTAAATCTGAGTGCGGGAATTGATCCGATTGCTGAACTATTACTTGAAAGCACCGGAAAAGATCTGAAAAAAGATGAGGGTCTAAAGAATCTTATGAAAGTTGATGGATTCAATGACAAAGATGTTGAAAAGATATTCAATTATTTAAAAAGCAGATATTTTAGTGGATATTGGAAAAAATATGATCTTGCTGTCACTCTCTGTGGTTCAGGATCAAAGTTAATAGTGGATGAAACAAAAGAAGAGCCCTGTTTCCGGTTTTTTGATCAGATGCTTCTTGAATTTGGTACACCTATAACTTCTTCCGGTTTTTATTTTCTTGAAAATGAAAGCAGTAAAATAAGTTATTTTGGATCCTTTTTATTTTCATTTGACAATGATTCCATCTCAAATGGTTTATTTATTACTCTTGATTCAAAATTGTTTTACCAGCAGTTAGGATATCCCGAGTTGCTACTTGACAACACAATTTTCAAATCATCAGAGAAGAATGATTATTCATATGCAAAATATAAGCATGGAAAACTGATTGCTCAATCAGGCGATTTTAAATATACCCTGAGAGATGAAGACTTCAGGGATTCGGAAGAAGAGTTTTCAGTTGTGCATATTGGCGACTATAAACATATGGTTTACAATATGGGCACAGATATGATTATAGTTGTTAGTCAGAAAGAGTTGAAATTAATAGACCTGTTAATATCTTTTTCCTATCTGTTTGTATTCCTTTTTCTTATATCAAATTTTGTTTATTTGATTGCCTCAGTACCCTTTTTTAAGTACCAAAGGCTCCCACTACTGAAATATAAGATTCAGCTCTGGATGATATCAATTTTATTTTTATCACTTGTATTCATTGGTGCAGGCACTATTTATTTTAGTATCAACCAGTACCGTGTTAAGCAATATGAAAATCTGAGTGAGAAAATCAAATCAGTTACTGTTGAATTAGATCATAAACTGGGTTATGAACAGGAACTTTCAAACAATTGGTCAACTGAACAATATTCTAACCTTGATGAGTTATTGATTAAATTTTCAAATGTATTTTATTCTGATATTAATTTATATGACAGTCTTGGAAATTTACTTGCTACTTCGCGACCAGAAGTTTTTAGCAGAGGACTTACTGGATATAAGATGGATTTTAAAGCGTACAGAGAACTTGTAGTCCATAACCAGGCAGAATTTGTTCAGGAGGAATCAATTGGAGGGCTTCAGTTTATATCAGCCTATGTTCCATTTATTAACAGGGAGAATCATTTACTTGCATACATTAATTTACCTTATTTTACCAGACAAAGTACATTGACCAGGGAGGTTACCAATCTGGTGATTGGAATTATTAACTTTTCAATGGTATTGATTCTGGTTTTTCTTATTCTTGCAGTGATCATATCAAATCAAATTACTAACCCCTTAAGATTGATACAGGAAAAGATCAGTGAAATTAAGCTTGGAAAGAAGAATGAACCAATATATTATGATGGGCATGATGAAATCGGGAGTCTGATTGCAGAATATAACCGAATGATAGAGGAATTGGCAGAAAGTGCTGAGGCTTTGGCAAAAACGGAAAGAGAAAGTGCATGGAGGGAAATGGCAAGGCAAATTGCCCATGAGATTAAAAATCCGCTAACTCCAATGAAGCTTAGTATCCAGCATTTACAAAGATCATGGTATGATAAAGTACCAAACTGGGATAATCAGTTAAAAAAGATCACCAGAACACTCATAGAACAAATTGATAATCTTTCTTCTATTGCTTCTGCGTTTTCCAATTTTGCTGAAATGCCAGGAACAAAAAATGTTAAACTGGACATTATTTCCGTGATTAATAAAACTTTTGCTCTTTTCTCAAATAATGACAGGGTTAAATTCCAGACAAATATGCACGGTAATAAAGAAGCTTTTGTGTATGCTGATGAGAGCCAGATGGTTAGGGTTTTAAATAATTTAGTTAAGAATTCTATTCAATCGCTTCCAAATGAGGAAAGTGTTGAGATTAATATTGATATCAAAATCATAAGTAATAAGGTAATTATTTTTATTTCTGATAATGGTCCAGGCATTCCTGCAGATCTTGGTGACAAATTATTTGAACCTAATTTTACAACAAAGTCGAGTGGTATGGGACTGGGCCTCGCTATAGCAAAAAAGATTATTGAAGATGCCAATGGTACTATCAATTATGAAACCAGAAAAAAAGAGGGAACGACCTTTATAATTGAATTGCCGGAATATCCACAGGAATAGGAAGATCAGCATTAATAACAGTAATTCTATGTTATCCTTTAGTTATTCCTTGTAATACGGCCTTTTGGGATAAAAATTTTATTTGATTTCAATTGGAACTTCTCATAGCGGTTTTCGTATTATTATTTATATTTGTTGATGTTGTAGAATTTTAAACCCTTAATATTTTGTTCCGGAAACTTTTTTATCACATCTCCATTATTCTTTTCTTCTTGGGACTTTATCTTTCAGGCAGTGCTCAGACCGTGCTTTCCGGAGGAGTGATTAACAAGTATATAGATGTTGTATCTATTGATGCTACTGACATGGTAACAGTAAGCAATGCCAATGATTTTTCTGTTGGAGATACAGTATTGGTTATTCAAATGAAAGGGTTAGAGATCAATATTGTAAATGAACCAAATAATTTTGGTACACCCCAAAATGTTTATACAACCGGGAAATATGAATTCATAATTATTGAAAGTGTAAATTATGGGACGAATCAGATTACTTTTGGGGCGGACATGATAAATAATTACGATCCGGCAGGAGCAGTTCAACTTGTCAGAGTACCTGGGTACGACAATGCTATTATTACGGGAGACCTGAATGCTGAACCATGGGATAGTGCTAATGGATATGGTGGAGTTTTTGCCTTAATTGTTGGGAATACTCTTACTATGGATGCCGATATTGATTTAAGTGAAATGGGTTTTAAAGGCGGAGATCCTGTAAATGGTGATGATGTTTGCTCGAGTACAGATAATTCTTATGAAGCTGCTTTTTTTGATATAACTTCTCAAAAAGCAGGTTATAAAGGCGAAGGTGCTGCAAGTTTTGGATTTCCCGGGAAGGTGCCTTTAAGCAGTAATTATGCCAAAGGACGCGGAGCCATGTTTCAGGGCGGAGGTGGTGGAAATGGAAAACACTCCGGTGGCGGAGGTGGTGGAAACATGGGAGGCGGTGGAATTGCAGGTGATGAGTCAAGTACTTGTACTACAAATGATGTTGGGGGGAAAGGCGGAAAGAATATAAGATCCTTTAGCTTTCATTGGCCTGATTCAAGCATTGTATTCCTTGGAGGAGGAGGAGGATCAGGTACTTATACAGGAGTGTTATTCGCTACTACAGGTGGAAATGGGGGTGGTATTGTAATAATTATTACTGATACACTGGTAGCACTTAATGATCCTTATATCAGGGCAAATGGAGGAGATGTTATTGGTACTGCAAATGCAAGTGGTGCCGGTGGTGGAGCAGGTGGCTCAATTTTATTGGAGGTAGATGCTTATAAGAACACTTTACATGTTGAAGCAGAAGGAGGCAATGGTGGCAATACCAATGGGTCGAATTGTACCGGAGCAGGCGGTGGTGGGGGTGGTGGCCTTTTCTGGTATTCTAACACACCAGGCATTAATACTGTAGATACCTCATTTACTGGTGGGCCAGCCGGATTAGCCCTTTCCGGGGGATGTATATTTCAGAATTCTTCTCCTGGAGAAGACGGTGGAACTCAATCAGGATTGCAAATTGTATTGACAGGGTTCCTGTTTAATTCGGTATTTTTATCTACTACCGGACAAAGAATTGATACAATTTGTGAGGGTGATATTCCTGTTACCCTGATTGGTACGAATCCAAAAGGTGGTGTGCCTGGATATTCATATCAATGGGAAAGCAGTACAGACCGTACAAGCTGGACCTTAGAAGGGACCGGAAAAGATTTTATCCCTTCGACTCCTTTAAATGATACAACCTATTACAGGAGAATAGTTACTGACAATTCTGTTCCTCAACTTGTTGATATTAGCAAGGTAATTACAATTATTGTACAACCAAGTATAACCAACAATACTATTACTTATAATGATTCTGTTTGTTCAGGTGTTATCCCTGATACTGTTTTTGCTACACCTAAAACCCCGTCAGGAGGAGATGGTAGTTATTCGTATTACTGGGAAAAAAGCGAAGATGGGGGAAATGTTTGGACATTATTGGGAGGAGAAACCGATTATTTTTATGTGCCACCAATCAGAAATGAGGTTGCCATTACAGAAGTACAATTCCGCCGTATAGTCAGCTCCGGAATTGGTTGTGATGACACCAGTACTGTAGCAATTCTAAACTATCTGCCTGTTCTTACGAATCAGATTGTTTCTGATCAGGAAATATGTGATACTGATATTCCGGTACTCTTAATTACCGATACAGGTAATCCTGTAACAGGAGGCTCAGGAAGTTATACCTTCAGATGGTATGAAAGCACTGACGGAATTAACTACGGTGGTGTTGTGGGAACATCTGAAAATTATCAGCCTCCGGCACTCGTTCATGGTACTGCAATAACAGAACACTGGTATTACAGACGTGAAATAATTTCAAGTGCTTGTGCCGATGTTTCTGCCGCAGTTGATATAACTGTATATCCACTTATTGCCGGTAATACAATTGCCAAAGACACCACAATATGTATAAATACAACTCCGGATACTTTTACGGGTAACACTTTTTCAGGAGGGGATGGTACTTATGCTTTCGAGTGGTTGGAAAGCCAGGATGACGGATTAACATATAATTCCACCGGAGTCATTACTGAAACATACAATGCAGGGGATATTAATGTGCGTAGCTTATATAAGAGGGTGATTACTTCAAATGCCTGTGTGGATACTTCAGTAATACCAGTTACTATTGACATTCATCCTGAATTTGATGCTTCAATATCAGATTCGGGAGCTGGCCAGGATACTGTTTGTAACGGTGGTGCCGCCAATGTGAGTATTGCACTTACCAATAATGCTCCCTGGGATATTACTGTTGAAGATGATCAGGGAGTTCAATTCAATTTTACTTCAGTAGGTGCTTCTCCATACGAGGCGCTTGTTGATGTGAATACAAACTTTTCAGGAAGTGAGGATAATAAGTCTGTTTTATATACATTATATGCTGTGACTGACCAGTGGGGATGTCCGGTAAGAAACATGAGCGGTACGGGTACAATTGTTTCAATCCGGCCCCCTGTAGCTGATGCCGGAGCTGATAGTGAAGTTTGTGGATTTAATTCCAATATGCCTGCCACCCTGAACTTTGGAACAGGTATCTGGTCAGGGCCCGCAGACATTACTTTTACCGACCCTGCTAATCCACAAAGTGCTGCTACAACAATAAATGAAGGGATATATTTACTCACCTGGACAGCAAGCAATGGAATATGTCCTGATATTTCCGATGAGACTTCATTTACTTTCTGGGAACCACCAACACTTGCAGTAATCATTCCGCGAAATGACACTACACTTGAGGCCTTTGCAAATGAAATTAACCTGCAGGCTGAAATTACAGGAGGATTGGTTGGAGAAATTTTATGGAGCTCAACCGGCGGGGCACTCTTTAGTCCACCAAATGATCAGTATACAAATATCACAAATCTTAATTGGGGAGAGAATCTGATTCAACTTGCCATCAGTAATGGATCATGTCCTGATGAAACAGATGAAATAATTGTAACGGTATTAGAGAGCCCATTTATCCCAAAAGGAATTTCCCCAAGAGCTACAATTGGACAAAATGATTTTTTTAATATTGAGAATATTGGTAATGTTGAAAATGAACTTGTGATTTTCAGCCGGTCAGGCAATATTGTTTTTAAGACTAAGAATTTTATGAGAGATGATAACTTCCCGTTAGGTTGGGACGGTACAGATAAACACGGGAATCCTCTCCCGGATGACACATATTATTATGTGCTGAAAGTTAAAGGGAATAATCCAAGAACTTTTACAGGATATATTGTAATTAAAGGTAGTCGTTAAAATGAACCGGAGACTCAAAATAGGGATAATTCTAATTTTAATATCTTCTGCTGCTGTTATTGCACAGCAGAATCAGGCTTATTTCAGTCAGTATTGGGTTAATGGGCTTGCAATCAATCCGGCATATGCAGGAAGCAGGGAGGTTTTTAGTGTTTCAATGCTTTACCAAAGGAAGTGGACAGGAGTTGAGGGATCTCCAACCAATTACACATTTAGTGCTCATACACCCTTAAAAAATGAAAGGATCGCTCTCGGATTATTTATGGTGAACCAAAGATATGGAATTCAAAAAAATACACAGGCTTATCTTAATTATGCATTCAGACTTCAGACAGAGAAGGGAAAAATCTCATTAGGATTAAAAGCGGGAGCCTCATTTATAAATGAAGATCTGGGAAGCCTGTTATCGGGTCTGGATGATCCAACTGATCCCGCATTTGCTTCAGTAGAACAAATATATGTTCAGCCAAATTTCGGGTTTGGAGTTTATTATTATACACCAAGATATTTTGTTGGGGTATCAATACCTGATATGATGAGTTACCGTTTAGACACAGTTTCTTTTAAATACAAATCTTCCCTTTCACCATCATTTTATTCATATCTGGTTACTGCTGGTGTCCTGATTGGGAAATCAGACGCAACTGTAAAATGGAAACCCTCATTTTTAGTAATGTACAGAAGTGATTATAAGGCAATAAGGTTTGATATAAACAGCAGTTTCATTTTATTTGATGACCGTTTATGGATTGGTGCTTCATACAGAACTGGAGGATCTTACCCCAGCCCTGTCCTGGTAGGAAACATGGAGGTTTATATTACCAGACAATTGATGCTTGGGTATTCATATGACTATACTTTAGGTGGCCTTAATAATGCATTGAATGGAGTACATGAAATTATATTGCGATATGAATTAGGATTTAAACTCAAAGCATCGAATCCCAGATATTTCTGAGTATAGAATGAGAAATTCAGGAAAACATATTATAATATTTATCATAATAATGTCTTTTTACAGGATGTGGGGTGTTGCACAGGAAGATAGTTATAGGGTTGAGTTATTGCCATTTAATTCACGGTTTTATGATGACTTTGCACCAGTTATAATGGAGGACGGAATTCTTTTTTGCTCAAACCGGAAAACAATTGTTTTTATTGACTATAAAGATACTGATGATACACGGCTTTCAAATATATTTAAAGTAGTTAAGAAGGATAGTCTTAAATGGGGGGCTCCAAAATTATTGTCAAAAGATTTGACTAGCGTATTCAATGAAGGGCCTGCATCTTATAATAAAAAAGCACAAACAATTTATTTCACCCGTAACATTTCATCAGATAAAAAGAATAGAAGTGATGATAATAATTTAGGAATATTTTATGCAAAACAAAGCGGTGACAGTTGGGTGAATATTCGAGAGTTCCCACATAATGATACTGCCTATCAGGTTGCTCACCCCAGTATCAGCGAGGATGGAAAAATGCTGTTTTTCTCCTCAGATGATCCAATAGGATATGGAAGGTCAGATTTATATGTAAGCCGTTTTGAAAACAGTGTATGGAGCGAACCGGAGAACCTGGGCCCAAATGTTAATTCTGCAAATTCAGAATTGTATCCTTTTATCTATTCCGACAACAGACTTTACTTTGCCTCTGATAATAGTGAGTCTATGGGAGGACTTGATATTTTTGTTACGAATAAGATGAATGGGATATGGTCTAAGTCTGTACGTTTGGAAAGTCCAGTTAACAGTTCATCTGACGATTTTGGATATGTTGTTGACAGCACTCTTTCATCAGGCTTCTTCTCTTCGAACAGGAACCGGTCAGATGACATTTATTCATTTTCATCCCTTTTGCCTTCATTGTTGATTTGTGCTGAGCAACAGCCCAATAAATATTGTTATCTTTTTAGTGATGAGGGTACCATAGATCTTGATACAGTACCTAATGTTATATACCAATGGAGTCTTGGTGACGAAACGAAGAAGGAAGGCCTGAAAGTTAAACATTGTTATAAGGATCCCGGATCGTATAAGGTTGAACTAAGCATAGTTGATACACTTGGAGGCGATATCTATTTTGTCGAGGCTTCATATGAGTTTGATATTGTACCAAGGGAACAGGTCTTTATTAGTTCGGCTGATACCTGTTTTGCAGGTGAGGAAGTTCAGTTTAACGGTACTGAATCTTATTTGCCGGATTTTATTATAGATGAATATTATTGGGATTTTGATGAGGGTAACAAATCTGTTTCAGATAAACCCAGCAATATTTTCCTTTCACCTGGTATCTATCGTATACATTTACTTGTAAAAGGAATATCTGAGGACCCGGGTGAAAAACAAGAATA
>JAUWMO010000356.1 GCA_030613125.1 Bacteroidota bacterium
AAGATGCTTCAAGAAGTGTGCAGGTTGTAGGTCACCTGCTTTCAGAATCCCGGAAAAAGAAATTTCTGGATGAGACAAACTCAAAATATAGGGAACTTAAAAAACTGAACAGCGGGATAAAAAGGGCTTTTGTATCTATTGAAGAAGCCCGGAAAAAAAGTCCTCAAATCGATTGGAAAAAATATATTCCTGTTTCACCTGAATTTCTGGGAGCAAAAGTAATTAAAATAACAGATCTGTCAGAAATAAGAGAATATATTGACTGGACATTTTTCTTTCATGTTTGGGAGTTAAAGGGAAAATTTCCTGAAATTTTGGAACGGCAAGCGAAAGGCGATGAAGCAAGAAAACTGTATGAGGAGGCCCAGGAATTACTTGATCGGATTATAAGGGAAAAGAAACTTGTTGCTGAGGCTGTTGTTGGGATATTTCCTGCAAATTCTGCCGGAGATGATATCATTTTGTACGAGGATGAATCGAGAACCAGGGAGATTTTGGTTTTAAATCAGTTGAGGCAGCAAATTATAAGAACTCCTGGTAAGCCATTTTATTCTCTGGCTGACTATGTTGCTCCAAAGGAAACGGGAATAAAAGATTATCATGCAATTTTCGCTGCTACAGCTGGGCTGGGACTGGAACACTACTTGAATGAATTTAAATCTAAAAATGATGATTATTCACTTATTATGATTAAAGCCCTTGCCGATCGTCTTGCTGAGGCTTTTTCAGAATGGTTGCATGAAAAGGTAAGGAAGGAATTTTGGGGTTTTTCCAAAGAAGAAAATTTTTCGAAAGAAGATCTGTTTCAGACACGTTATCAGGGAATCAGACCGGCATTTGGTTACCCTGCTTGTCCTGATCATTCTGAAAAAGAGAAAGTATTTAATTTTTTAAAAATACAAGAAAAAACAGGTATAAGATTAACTGAGAATTATTCGATGTCTCCGGCAGCAAGTGTTTGCGCACATATATTTTCTCATCCCGATTCATGGTACCTTGGTGTTGATAAAATATTGAAAGATCAGTTACTGGATTATTCGGAACGAAAGGGATTTTTAGTTGAAGAAATGGAAAGAATTCTGGCTCCTGTATTGAGCTATAAATAAATGACTATGGGAATTAAAATTGTTGATCTGCTGAAAAATATAAAAAAAACTTTGTTTTCATTTGAATTATTACCACCGTTAAAAGGTGAGAATATTGATTCAATATATCAGACCATTGATCCGTTAATGGAGTTTAAACCACCCTATATAAATGTTACATATCATCAGGAAGAAGTTGTTTACAGAGAGGTAAAGGAGAATCTTCTTGAAAAACGGATTATATGGAAACGCCCGGGTACAGTTGCCATTTCGGCTTCTATCAAGTACAAATATAAGGTGGCAGTGATACCACATATTATTTGCGGAGGTTTTACAAAAGAGGAAACTGAAAATGCACTTATTGACTTAAATTTTCTCGGTATGAATAATGTTCTTGCAGTTAGGGGCGATCCAATGACGGATGCAAAGGTTTTTATCCCCGAAAAAGGGGGACATCATCATGCCACGGAATTGATAAAACAAATTTCCAATATGAATAAAGGCATTTATCTCGATGATGAACTTGAACAAACAACACCTACTAATTTCTCAATTGGTGTTGCCGGATATCCTGAAAAACACCCTGAAGCCCCCAATATGAAATCTGACATTCATTTCCTGAAGAAAAAAATCGAGGCAGGTGCTGAATTTATTGTTACTCAGATGTTTTTTGATAATAAAAGCTTCTTCATGTTTGTTGATCTGTGCAGAGAAGAGGGAATTGAAGTTCCTATCATTCCTGGTATTAAGCCAATATCCACTTATGGGCATCTAAACTATTTATCAAAAACTTTCAGCATTGATATTCCTGAGATTTTAGTAAAAGAGGTTCTTAAATGTAAAGATAATAAAGAAGTTAACCATGTGGGAATTGAATGGGCTGTTGAACAATCAAAAGAACTTATAAGTTCAGGGGTCCCGGTTGTACATTATTATACCATGGGCAAACCCAATAATATCAGAAAAATAGCAGAAGCTGTATTTTAATCCTCTTAAAGTTGAATTTAGTATTTTGTATATACAAATTATTATGGCTAAAAAGAAAAAAAAATTTAAAAAAGCATTGATTAAGAAGGCCGATTTGAGCAATAAGGTTTTGGGAGTATTTACAAATAATCCCACCAGAAATTTTAATTATAAGCAAATAGCCGGACAACTCGGAATAAAGGATTCAGGTACCCGCAGAATTATCGCTCAAATTATTGAGGAACTGGAAACGAAGGAAAACCTTGCGGAGGTTTATACCGGGAAATTTAAATTGAAAAGAAAAGGAGGATTTGTAATTGGCAAAGTAGATCTGACAGCCTACGGTTCTGCCTATGTAATTGTTGATTCACTGAATGAAGATGTTTTTATAGCACAGGCAAACCTGAATCATGCATTGCAAGGAGATACAGTAAAAATATTTTTATTCGCCCGAAGGAAAAACCGGCGACTGGAAGGTGAAGTTGTGGAGGTCCTGGAGAGGGCAAGGAAAACCTTTGTAGGTTTAATCCAAATCACCGGGAAGTATGCCTTTGTGGTTTCAGAGAAAAAACAAATGCCATATGATATTTTCATACCTCAAGAAAAAATTAAGAATGCACAGGATGGACAAAAAGTTGTAGCACAAATTACAGACTGGCCACAAAATGTTAAAAATCCTTTTGGAGAAATAATTGAAGTCCTGGGGAACCCAGGAGAGCATGAAGTTGAGATCCGTGCCATTCTTGCT
Source organism: Bacteroidota bacterium (assembly GCA_030613125.1). Classification (GTDB taxonomy): domain Bacteria; phylum Bacteroidota; class Bacteroidia; order Bacteroidales; family VadinHA17; genus JAUWMO01. The sequence goes on from JAUWMO010000356.1 coordinate 2,800, forward strand.
GAGTTTGAGTTACCATACAGGTTTACTGATGATATAATAAATGCGGCTAATAAAATTCCGGAAGAAATTTCAAAAAAAGATTATGCTGACAGAAAAGATTTCCGTAGTGTTCCAACATTTACAATTGATCCTGAAGATGCAAAAGATTTTGATGATGCTATATCCATTAGAAAAAAACAAAATGGCAACTGGGAAGTAGGTATTCATATAGCTGATGTTACTCATTATGTGCATCCCAATACAATTTTAGACAAAGAGGCTTATTCCCGTGGCACCTCTGTTTACCTTGTTGACCGTGTAGTCCCTATGCTGCCTTAGAAGCTATCCAATAAAATCTGCTCTCTTCGTCCCAAAGAAGAAAAATTATGCTTTTCGGCTGTATTTGAAATGAATGAAACAGCGGAAGTCTTAAATGAGTGGTTTGGAAAGACAGTTATTAAATCAGACAAGCGTTTTACATATGAAGAAG
>JAUWMO010000219.1 GCA_030613125.1 Bacteroidota bacterium
CGTATCATCATGTTTTTGAAGAACTACATGGATTTCTAGAGAACTTAAGCATTCTAGATATTCTTTTTAATACAGTGCCTGAAACTTATAATAACTTGCAAAAGGCACTAATAAAAGACTAATAAATAAACCAAATGTTTATATTATAATAAAAGGAACTGTTCCGGGATCCAGTTCAGGTTTGTTTGGTGAAATCTTTGAACATTTTCTGAAAATAATTTAGTATCTCTAACGTTAATATCTGTTGCATAATTTATTAATAAGTTTGATTTGTTTGTTTATCAACATTTAAGTATTTTTCATGGAAAAGATAAAGTCATGTCACCATACTTTTTAGTAACTTTAGAACAATAATTAATTATTAAGATTTGAAAAATGAAAAAAATCCAGTTTATCCTTTTAATTGCAATTAGTTACAGCATGCTGTTATTAAATGGATGTCAGAAAGATAATAATACTGAGGGAACAGGTTATCTGATAATTAAAGTGACTGATGCTCCTTTTCCTATCGAATATGTAGAAGAAGCACTTGTTAGAATTATAAAAGTTGAGATCAGAGAGAAAAAATCAGAGGATGGATATCCGTTTTTGACATTGATGGAAGATACAGTCACCATTGATCTGATAGATCTCAGAAATGGGGTTACTGCTGTTTTACTTGAGACAGATATTCCTGTTGGTGAATATGACCTTGTTCGGCTTTACGTTGACCACGCAGGCATTACAATCAAAGACTGGGACACCTATTTTATGAAAGTGCCAAGTGGTGCTCAAACCGGTATAAAAATATTTATGTCGCCGTCCATAAGGGTTGAAGGAGGATTAACATCTGAATTATTATTGGACTTCGACATAAGCAAGTCATTTGTTTTAAAAGGGAACATGTCTACTCCGGCAGGTATTAAGGGATTCAATTTCAAACCTGTTATCAGGGCGGTAAACAATACTACTGCCGGCAGAGTGGAAGGAGTTGTTAGTGATACTGCAAATGTCCTGTTGGAAGACGCTTCAGTATGGATAGAAAAAGATACAGTTATCTCAACTACCTATACCGATTCAATAGGGCAATATGCATTGATCGGCATTCCTGCCGGATCATATTCTGTTTTTGCAACAAAAGAGGGATACGATACAGTTACATTTAGCGATATTGAAGTATTTGCAGGGAACAAAACTCTTCAGGATTTTGAGTTAACACCTATTGAATAAGGTATTTCTTTGTATATATCATTTACTAAAGATTGAATACACACTAAAATCTCGGAGAAGGTAAGCGAAAGTATGCTCTTTTTACTTTAAGATTAGTAAAATAAAGAATTATCCAAAGACTAAGAAATCCCATTGGCGATAAAATATTTTTATCATTTTTATTGATATCTTAACACAAATAACCCATCTGTTCATCAATTTTCCCTTTTAAGTATTTAATAATTCTCTTATACTTGTATTAACAAAATGTATACATAAGAATTAATAGAAGTCTATGTTTAATTAAAATTAAAACAATGAAAGCTAAAACAATTTTGAAACTAAGCTTGTTATTTATGATTTTAGGATTAATTTCTTGTGAAAAAGATTCATCCGAAGTTGTCCCTTTGGATCAGGAGGAAGATTTTATTCTTAAAAATTTAGAATTATCATCGGAATCGGATCCTCTGGAAATTCCTGAATTAGTATATATTCCCTGTGGAATCCCACAAGTTTTTGAATTATGGTCTTTTGAAGGAATGCGATATGGGACTGTTACAGTCTATAATGACAACGAATTTCTATATATACAATACGATATTCTTTCTTCACTTGCACAGGAAGGATGGGGCATACTTCAAACATATCTTTTCGTTGGCAAATATGAGGACTGGCCCTATCCTGGTGTAGATCCGGGATCAGGTTGGCAGAATGATCCAGTTATTGTGATAGAACCTCATACCGGCAATCCAGCCACAGTAGTCCGTATGGTTCCAATAGCAGAATGGATGGAGGAATATTGTTTTGTTATTGCTACGAAGGCTAAATTGAACAATCCTGCCGGAGCTAACCCAAATCCAAGGGCATTTATTAATCTAAATGGAGAGTTATCGTATATATGGGATAATGAGTATTGTCTTGAGAAATGCCTGGGTACCGGCACAATAGGATATTGGAAAAACCATCCGGATGCCTGGCCGGTTGATGAAATTACCATTGGTGATGTAACTTATGCCAAAAATGATGCCATTGGAATCATGAAAACTCCTGGCAAGGGGGATAAAACTTATGATCTGTTTACACAATTAGTTGCTGCAAAACTCAATGTTTTAATTGGCAATAATTCTGAATGTATAAATGACGGAATTGATACTGCAGATGGATGGATGTCGATGTATGGTCCGGTAGGGAATGGAATCAAAGCAAATAGTGATGCCTGGAAAGAAATTGAATCCATTCATAAATTACTTGATGATTACAATAATGGGCTCTTATGTGCGCCTCATAGGGACGACTAATCAAGAAAGATGACTACTTTTTCAACAGCAAGGGATCAGATTTTGGTCCCTTTTTTTTGTTAATTATATGTTCGATCTTCAGATAAAAAGTAAAATAAAGTCATCCCGTCCTCATATGCCTGTACCAGAACAGCCAGAGACCTATAATAAAATAGAGTATTGTAACCAGTATCAGCGCAGTTATTTCGGGGATAATATCCTTGAAACTCATATCCATTATCCACACCTTGTTCAAGGCAGAAATTGCATGAGTAGGAGACATTAAAGACTGCCATGAAAGTGAATACCCTGCAATACTGAACATTTCCCCGGCTCTCATAGGAAAAGCCGCACCCGAAAAGAACATAAAAACGAACAAGGGGAAATTCCCTACTATTAATACTTCATTTGATGATTTGGTTGCACCGGCAAGTATCAGACTAAAGGCAATAATAGAAATCGCTGTTAAAACAGCTATAAGCAGGAATATCCAAATAGATCCAACATAATTAAATCCGAGACCGACTGCAACTGTAATAGTCAGTAATACTGCAAGGATTCCAACCAGAATCTGGATGAAACTAACACCTGTTAAAAGTTCAAAAGTACTGACTCTTGAGAGTTTCAACCTGATAATGGTTCTGTTCTCAACCTCTGTGATGATGGCAATAGTGGCAGAAAACATCAACATGATGATGGAAAGGATTATGATCCCCGGCATCCAGATATCAAAGTCATCAATTTTGCCTGATATCCCAAGGCCCGTTTCCTTTATTTTTATTGGTCTTGGTTTTCCGGTAACCTGAACTATGTATTCACTCAATATTTCATTGACCCAGATAACAGTAACCATATAATTAATGTTTGTCAGATCCCCTATAAACTCAACATCTACTCCATCATCTCCTTGTGATGTAGCAAGTTTTACTATCCGCTCTGAGAAATCGGCCGGAATAATCACCAATGCATTCGATTTTTTATTTTTAAGCCATTTTTCAGCCTCAAGCCTGTTCTCAACCATTTTCACTCTCAGGGGAATCTCAAGGCTGTCTGTTTGATATTTTCTAATAACATCAACTAAAAAATCACCATGGTTAAATTTCCCGGTTGCAAGATCGAATCCATTATCCTGGTTGATTAAAACCACATCATAATTAATTTTTGTAGCTTCAGCTATCATATAGTAAATAAAAACGAAAAAAGGAGCCATGGATACTGTAAGGATCAATATCCAGAAATTCCTTATTTGTTCTTTAAAACTCTTTTTTATGATACTGAATATTTTCATTGCCTCAGTTTTCTCCCTGTTAAATGGATAAATACATCTTCAAGGGTATTTTCCCTCATGGTCATTTCTCTGATCTTATAGTCCTGGCCATTTATCTTTTGTGTGATCTCAGACACTTTCCCAATCAGATTTTTCGATCTTATTATCAATGAATTGCCACTTATTTTTGCTTTATCACAAATTTGTAACAAAACTTCTTCAACTTTTTCAGGATTCTCAACCTTTTCAGTATCTAAAGTTATTTCGAGGATATCACCTTCTCCGATTGATTTTTTCAAATTCTCAGGAGTGTTGACCAAAAGTAATTTGCCATGGTCAATAATGGCTACACGGTCAGACAGACGATCAGCTTCATCCATATTATGCGTTGTAAGGATAATGGTTTTTTCTTTTGCAAGGGATTTGATGAGACCCCTGACAAGTATACGGCTTTGGGGATCAAGTCCGGCTTCAGGTTCATCCAGAATCAGTATTTCCGGATCATGTATTAGCGCAAGACAAATGTTCAACCTTCTTTTCATACCTCCGGACAATTTCCTGGCAAGAACATTCGATTTACTTTCCAATCCCATCATTTTAAGTAGCTCCTGAGATCTTTTTGAAGCATATCTGTCTGTTTTTCCATACATTTCCCCCATGAACTTGAGTTGCTCATAGAGTGTTAGTTTTGGCCAGTAAATGTTTTCCTGAGGACATATCCCAATACTTGATCTGATGTTGTTATGTTGTCGCGACCAGTTTCCCTGAAAGTGTATCTCACCATCAGTTGGAGTAATCAGACCACAGATCATATTTATAGTGGTAGTTTTGCCCGCCCCGTTTGGTCCAAGGAAACCAAGAATTTCACCTTTGAAGATTTCAAGTGAAAGCCCATCAACAGCAATAAGGTTCCCGAATTTTTTTCTCAATCCTGAGATTCTTATTACTGGCTGTTTATTCTGTTCTGTGTCAGCAGGCATTCTTACAGGTAAATTTCGAAGAGGGGTGTAAATGTTATACGTTAAACGTTAAACGTTATACGTTATATGTTATGGGATTATTCGAATATTTATACAAATTACTACCATATAACACCACAATACAAAAAGTAAATATCCACCCTCTAAGAAGGTGGCTTTCTAATTAAAATTAAACATACCTCATCATAAATGTACAAAATATATCTATTCTTAAATGGCAGATTTGAAAAAAGGACGAATCCGGCCTTTAAATTTGAGTCTGCTCTGAAAAGTCTACAAATTGATTTTCACCAGGTTTCTACCCTTAATCCCTAAAGGGAACCCGGTGAAAATCAGTGCACCCTTTAGTCCCGAAACCCGATAACTATCGGGTTCGGGAGGGGTAAACACTGATTTGCAGTTTTTCTCTTTCTATTAGTTTTCGGAGTGGACTCAAATTTAAAACTTAAATCCTATTGTGGTCAGGAATTTGTGCTGATTATAAGTGTTTTTTGCAGGATCCGTACCTGGATACATAAAGTAGTATTCGTCATGGCCCATGTATACATAAGCCATATCGATGAAAAAATGATTGGTCCTGAATCCAAGACCGCCTGTCAGGGAAAGATAATCGGCATCTTTGTTGGCTTCTGACTCTTTATACGGGCTCATATAATACGCTACTCCTCCCCTCAGTGAGACTGCACCAAATTTGAATTCAGCACCACCCCGTACATTAACTACTTGTCTATAGGCCTCATTAATGGCCTCATTCTCAATCATAAAATCATAACCGTTATTTCCACGATGCAAACGCATCGAAGTATAATTAATAAATTCTACATCCATTCCAATCAATGCAAGTTTAAAAAGCTGGACACCTACATTGCCAATCACCTTAAAGGGAGGTGAAATCCTGTAATCATAACTTCCATTAGGAGATGATGAAGTATACACTTTATCGCCATTTGCATCAGGGGTATCAAAACCTGCTTCAATATTTGAATAATAATCTTCCCTTACGCGGAAACTATATGGAAAATGAATTGCACCTCCAATTCTTAGAATTTGAATTGGCTTATACAAAAATCCCATTTTAAAACTAAAACCCGTACCCCGTGCTCTGAGGTATTCATAAAATTTAAAATAATCAAACTCTTCAATATGATTATCCGGATCGGTTTCATAGTGAAAAGTTTCACGGGTATAATTCAGGTTATGTAT
>JAUWMO010000144.1 GCA_030613125.1 Bacteroidota bacterium
ACTATTGAAATCATATTTTTGATTTTTTAAAAAGGTGTAAGTTTCCCTGTTAGAGGTTTACACCTTTTTTCGTTTACACTTATTTAGGTGAATATTTATCTTAAAGATAACAATATAATCGATTGATACAAAATATATTAACGAATATTTTTGGGAAAGACTTACGAGTCTGAGGACGTATTATGCTGGCTTTGTTATTTATCGTACTGCTAATAAAATTAAACAAAAATCAACAGGGGTGAAAATCTTATAATGCAATTAAATCTATAAACTTCGGGATGTATTAAGATAATATAGGGATTCGCCAGAATTCGGACAAGTACACAAACGAGAGGCATTTAATTGATGATAAGTAATTCAGGACATCAAAACTAACCACCTGATGTATCCTAAATGTTTAGGGATATTCACCAAATTTAAATATGCGTGTATTTTAGTTATTTATATGTGTTTTGCTTTAGGGAAATACCTCAAAACAAACCTCCTTTGCCGTTAACTTAACTATTTCCTGGTCACAGAAGCCCCCTTTTTGGTCATTGGGGGTTGCGGTTTGAATTTTATTTGTTTTTTGGAATTAGGGATTTGTATTTTCTTTCAAATCCATGGTTCTCCTGACTCAAGATTATTACAGATTTTGAAGCCATCGGTACCATTCTTCCAAACCTTTTCCAGACTGAACCGAAAGCTCAACGAATTCAAGGTGATGGTTTACCTTTTCGGCATATTCTCTTGCTTTATCCATATTAAAATCTACATATGGCAGAAGGTCAATCTTATTGATAATACAAAGATCGGCTGACTGGAACATGGTGGGATATTTTACCGGCTTATCATCCCCTTCGGTTACACTCATTATCACAACCCTCTTAGCTTCTCCAAGATCAAACAAGGCAGGGCATACCAGGTTACCCACATTTTCAATCATCAGGAATCCTTTTTCTTCAATATCAAGTTCCTTTAAGGCATTATGGATCATTATCGCATCGAGATGACACCCCTGACCAGTATTTATCTGTACTACCTGTGTACCTGTGCTGTGAATTCTCTCAGCATCATTCATAGTCTGCTGGTCTCCCTCTATTACATAAAACTTGTGTTTATTTTTAAGTTCATGAATAGTTTTAACAAGAAGGCTTGTTTTACCTGAGCCCGGCGAACTAACCAGGTTCAGAGTGGTAACTCCTTTGGCCTCAAAATATCCTCTGTTTCGTTCAGCCAGCAGATTATTTTTTTGCAGAATATCCTGTTCAATAATTATCTCCCTCCCATGGTTAAAAGAGTGGTTATCATGAGCATGGTTATGATGTTCATGGTGGTGGTGATGATGACCATGATGAAAATCAGGATTTCCACGACTGTAATTCAAATCGGAATCTGTTTGCTCTTTATCCTGTTTTTTTCCACCTGGTTTACGTATGGTTACTTCCTCACCTGGTTGTCCACATCCACAAGTATTACACATCTTAATTTATTTTAATTATTATCTCCCAAAATTAAACACATACACTCAATCCACCATTAAAGATTTCACCCTTAACTCCTTTCCCTGAATAAGTTCATGGCCGTATTTTCCACAATGCGGACATTTTGCATATAAATTATCTAGCTCATACTCTTTCCCATTGTGGTCACATTTGGCCTTAGCAGGGATCTCCAGAATTATCCATTTTGAATTCTCACAAATAGAATTTTTCACAGCTGCTTCCATAGCAAAATCAAGAGCCTCAATTACAACGCCCGACAAACTCCCAACCTCTATTTCAATTTCATTCACCTTGTCTGAATTGTCTTTTGCAGCATACTCAGTGGCGATATCTACAATGCTCATCGCTATGGAAAGTTCATGCATTTCTTAATAAATTTCAGGTGAAGATACGGTAAAATTCCTGAACAAAATTTTATTAAACCAATGTGTTATCGATAACATAGCTTTATTGATAATAAGACAACTAAAACCTGTTTAAAACTTGAAATCTTCATTTTAATTATCTAAATTTACTGTGAAGGTAATAACAGAAAGCATAACTTGACCAGTCAAAAAAACAGGTTCAGAAATATAAAGTAATACTTATAAATATCTATTCCAATGGAAAAATTAATAGCTCTTAAAGTTAAGTGCCCTAAGTGTAAAAAATCCCTGATGGACCCCTATCATAATATTAATGGTAAGCCGAGTATAGCGATTGATATAGAAGTAAAGGGCGAAAAGGGCAAAATGATGTTGTGTTCATATTATGGATGTTATGAGCACAAATCAACTATTGAACTGCCGGAAAATGAAATAATTACGTTTTTTTGTCCGAATTGCAATGAGAAACTCATTAGCAAAAATGTTTGTGAAGAGTGTAATGCACCCATGATCCCACTTTCCTTTGAGAAAGGTGGCAGGTTGTATATTTGTTCAAGGCTGGGATGTACCAAACATTATCTGAACTTTGAAAATGTTTCTGATGCCCTCAGGAAGATGTATAATGAGTTCGGCTATTTTTAATATGCAGGTTTTAAATAATTTTCTATCAGGTATTGTAATAGTAACTAATCAAAGGTAAAGTTTGGAGGATCAGGGGACAACACCTGTTTTCAATTTTTTCGCAGCTATTGCGATCTGTCCCAGAGCAATACCTCCATCATTGCATGGGACTTTTTCATGAAGGTACAATTGGAACCCCGATCTTTCCAGCTTTTTTTCAATTTTCTCGAGAATATACCTGTTCTGAAATGTGCCTCCCGATAAGACAACCTTATTTATATTGAACATACTCTTTAATCCGGTTACAACTTCGTAAATAATGTTAACTATAGTGTTATGAAATTTGATTGCTATATATGAGGCAGGTAAACTTCGTTGAAGGTCATTTACAATTTGACGGATCATAGGAGTAACCGAGATGGTTTTATTATAAACAAAATCATAACTTTCGTCTGACTGGCTGTTAATGGCAGCTTCCAGCCGCATAGGTGCTTCGGCATGAAAGGTTGATACAGTACATATACCTGTAAGTGCTGACACTGCATCAAAAAGACGACCAGCACTGGAGGTCTGCGGACAGTTAACATTTTTTTCGATCATCTGAACAATTATCTTCAACATCCCGGGATCTAAATCTTTCATAAAAGGCAAATTAAGAGCATGGAGGTCATGACCAAATATGGAATACAGATATGAAACTGCCATTCTCCATGGATTCAATGTAGCCTGGTCACCTCCAGGCATTGGATGGTAATCAAAATGAACAACCCTTTGATAATCTGACAGGTCGCAAACCAAAAACTCACCACCCCATATATTACCATCATCACCCAATCCTATCCCATCAAAGGAAACTCCAATGACTTGTGTGTCCAGGCCATGTTCAGCCATACATGAAGCAATATGAGCATGATGGTGCTGAACCGTAAAAACTGGCAGCCCTGTCTGTAAAGCAAATTTTGTAGACAGGTATTCGGGATGCATATCACAAACAATTAATTTAGGTTCAACACGAAACAGTTTTTTAAAGCGATTGAATGATTCTAAAAAGAATTCATATGTCTCCAGGTTTTTCAGATCGCCAATATGCTGGCTAAGAATCGCCTGTTTGCCTTTCCCAACACAGAAGCAATTTACCAGTTCAGCTCCTACCGCAACTATACCCTCTACATCCATATCAAGGTATACCGGGGCTGGAACATAACCCCTTGAACGGCGTAGTGGTCTTTCTTTTCCGTTTACCAGCATAGTTACAGAATCATCGACCCGGTTATGAACTGCCCTGTTATAGGTAAGTACAGCATCGCATCCTGGCAGGAAGATATCCAGTGCTTTTTCATTTTCAATTACTATCGGTTCATCCGCCAGGTTACCGCTGGTGAGTACCAAGGCTTCAAGGCCAATTTTTTCAAAAAGCAAATAATGAAAGGGCATATAAGGCAACATCGCACCAGTTGTTGGGAATCCCATACTTACGCCTGGTACAAGTTCACTCCTTGTCTTTAGTAACACGATCGGTCTTTGCCAGGAAGTTATTTTTCCAACTTCATACTCATCAACAAAGGCATATTTTCTAACAGCCTCAATATCACGGAACATAACTGCAAATGGTTTTCCTTCCCTTATCTTTATTTTCCTCAACCTGTTTACTGCTTCAGAATTAAGAGCATCACATGCCAGAAAAAATCCTCCTAATCCTTTTATTGCAATTACTTTTCCATTATTCAACATAACTTCCATAACCGCCAGTATCTTAGACAGACCAGTAATTTCTTTACCTTCCAGATATAATGAGTATTCAGGACCGCAGTAATTACAGGCAATTGGCTGAGCATGAAAACGGCGATCGCCTACATCATGGTACTCATTGTCACACCTTTGGCACATTCGAAACTCATTCATTGTTGTTTGCGGACGATCATATGGCAGATCCCGGATTATTGTAAAACGGGGCCCGCAATTAGTACAGTTAATAAAGGGGTAATCAATCCGGTGCGGCTGCGTCTGCATATCTTTCAGACAATCAGAACAAACTGCAATATCAGGACTAACAAGGGTAATATCCTGTGAAAGGTTCTTACTTTTTAAAATTCTGAAATCCTTAAAGGGTTTAAAATCCTTTTTTGCCACTTCCAGTGATTGGATAAATGAGGCAGGGGGTGATTCTGTTTTAAGTTTAATAAGGAAATCCTCAACATTTCGATTTTTACCCTGTACCAAGATTTTTACACCATCATTCCGGTTTTCAACAGTTCCCCTCAACTGGTGATGAGTGGCAATCCGGTAAATAAAGGGCCTGAAGCCAACACCTTGTACCAGGCCTGTAATCCTTATATTGTAGGTTTTTTCCAAAGAATTCCTGCTATATTACCTTTATACGATAAGCTAAAAACAAAATCCTGGATAAAACTATAAATTTTCATCAGACTGTTTAATAAAATAATCATTGATATTATTTATAAACCTCTGGATTTTTAAAAAAATATTTTCAAAAAAGAACTGCAAATAAAAAAATGATATAAATCATCTTACTTTTTAAACAATCTGGATAGCAATCATAATGCTGTATATCAGCCTGTTTGTTTAAGATGCATTATATAAATCATTTTTGGCATTTTGGAATCATTCTAAATATCCATACATTCATTGTCTGAAAAGAAAAAGCTAATATTTTTGCTGTGAATTTTTTAACACTTAAATAATATTTTGACAAACCCCTGGTGATGATTGAAAATAAAATTCAAAAAATACTTGATAAATTCAACCGGGATAAAACCCGTTTGATGGATATTTTATTACATATCCAGTCGGAAATTGGATATATTCCTCAAACATTAATACAACCTATAGCCGATGGCATTGATCTTTCAGCTGCAGATGTATTACAAACTATATCATTTTATCATTTTTTCACCCTGAAACCAAGAGGGAAATACACCATCTACCTTAACAACAGCATTGTTGCCTATATGATGGGAAGGGAGAAAGTAGCTAAAGTTTTTGAAGAAGAATGTGGTTGCAAATTCGGTGAGGTTACTGAGGACGGACTGATTGGATTGTTTGACACAGCATGCATAGGGATGAGTGACCAGGAACCGGCAGCTCTGATTAATGGTAAGGTATTTACCAATATCACTACTTTTCGTGCAAGGGAAATAATCAGAGATATGAAGCAAGGCCGGAAGGTCGAAGAAATGTTTGCAACTACATTTGGTGACGGAAAAAATGCTTCTCCTCTTATTCGGACAATTGTTCGTAACCGTATGAAAAGAACAGGGCCTGTATTAAACATGTCTTACAAAGCAGGAAACACCCTGTTGAAGCAGGTGGCACAAATGACCCCTAAAGAAGTAATCAATGAAGTAAAATTGTCACATCTGAGAGGACGGGGTGGTGCAGGTTTCCCTACAGGATTGAAATGGGAATTCTGCAGAAGGGCAAGCGGAGAAAAGAAATTTGTGTTTTGCAATGCTGATGAAGGGGAACCCGGAACCTTTAAAGACCGTGTTATTCTTACGGAAAAGCCGGAAATGCTTTTTGAGGGTATGACTATTGCAGGTTATGCTATAGGAGCAAAAGAAGGAATCCTCTATTTGAGATATGAGTACATGTATCTGAAGAAATATCTGGAGGATGTCCTGGATCGTCTCAGAAAAAATAATCAATTAGGACCAAATACGGCTAACATAAAAGGTTTTGATTTTGATATTCGTATTCAATTTGGTGCAGGGGCTTATGTTTGTGGGGAAGAGTCAGCACTTATAGAATCATCTGAAGGAAAGAGGGGTGAACCACGTAACAGGCCACCGTTTCCTGTTGAAAAAGGATATCTGGATTATCCAACCGTAGTAAATAATGTGGAAACTTTGTGTTCGGTGGTCAGGATCATTCAGAATGGTGGTGATTGGTACCGTTCTCTGGGTACTGAAGAGTCAACCGGGACAAAAGTTCTAAGTGTGTCAGGGGACTGCCGGTATGCAGGCATTTACGAACTGGAATGGGGTTTTACAGTCAGTGACATCCTTGAAATGGCAGGTGCTGAGAACACTTTAGCAGTCCAGGTTGGCGGCCCCTCCGGAGCACTGATCGGACCGGATGATTTTAACAGGACATTATGTTATTCCGACCTGGCTACGGGCGGATCGTTTATTATTTTTAATGAATCGAGGGATATTTTGAGAGATGTTGTAATGAATTTCACTGAGTTCTTTATTGATGAATCATGTGGTTCATGTGTTCCCTGCAGGAACATTCCAACGCTCCTGAAACATAAACTGGAAAAAATTCTACAGGGACATGGTACTGAAAAAGATATAACTGATATCAAAGAATGGGGTAACATGATGCAGATCAATCGTTGTGGTCTGGGGCATACTGCAGCAAATCCTGTATTAACTAGTTTAAAGAACTTCAGGCACTTATATGAAGATAAGATACAAAAAACTGTTGAATTTGATTCAGGAATTGACCTCGCTGAAGCTGTTGCCGAGTCGTGTGAATTTGTTGACAGGATCCCCAAATTTTAAAAGCTGAAAATTATGAATAAACAAATCATATTTACAATCGATCAGAAAGAATGTACCTCGGAAGCCGGAAAGTACATTGTTGATGCAGCCCGGGAGAACGGCATTTATATACCAACATTATGTAATTACAAAGGTGTAAAACCGGCAGGCTCATGCCGGGTTTGCACTGTTAAGGTGAATAAACGCCATCTTACAGCATGTACTACACCTGTGGCTGAAGGTATGGAGATTGAGCTTAACACTACGGAGTTGAATGATTTGCGTAAAGCAGTTGTTGAAATATTATTTACAGAAGGAAATCATTTTTGTCCTGCTTGTGAAAAGAGCGGTAACTGTGAACTTCAGGCTCTTGCCTATCGTTTTCAGATCATGGCACCAAGATTTCCTTACCAGTTTAATAAACGGGATGTTGACGCCAGCCATCCGAAGATATTGCATGACCATAACAGATGCATCTTGTGTAAGCGTTGCATCAGGGCTGTTAAGAATGAAGAAGGCAAAAGTGTATTTACATTTGAGAACAGGGCCAAAAAAGTGCATATTAAACTTGATGAAAAACTTGGGGATAGCTTAACAGATGAACTGGCTGAAAAAGCAATGGAAGTATGCCCTGTTGGTTCAATTCTGGTAAAAGAAAAAGGTTTTGAAATACCGATCGGAGAAAGAACCTACGACAAGGTTCCGATAGGCGAAATGTTAATTACTGATAAATAAATTGTGGGGGAAAAATTATGAGTAAACCAATAATAGCCACTACATCACTTGCAGGTTGTTTCGGATGTCACATGTCATTCCTTGACATTGATGATCGATTGTTAGATCTCATTGAACTGGTAGAATTCAATAAATCACCCATAAATGATATCAAAAACTTCACAAACGTATGTGATATTGGATTGATAGAGGGTGGTTGTTGTAACACCGAGAACATCCATATTCTAAAAGAGTTCCGGAAGAATTGTAAAATCCTTATCTCATTCGGAGAGTGTGCCATAATGGGAGGATTGCCTGCAATGCGAAATGACGTACCTGTAAGAGAATGCCTTGAAGAGGCATACCTGAGTGGTCCATCCACTGTAAATGAAGAAAGGATCCTCCCCAACGATGAAGAACTGCCCATGATTCTGAACAGGGTGTATCCGTGCCATGAAGTTGTGAAGATGGATTATCATCTGCCTGGCTGTCCGCCCAATGCCGATCTTATCTGGGATGTTCTTCATGCTCTCATTCTGGATGTAAATATCGAATTACCTTATGAAGTTATAAAGTATGATTAAATAGAGGAAAAACCAAATGCCAAGAAAAATAACGATAGAACCTGTAACCCGGGTTGAAGGACACGGTAAGGTCACCATTCATATTGACGATGATAACAATGTTGTTCAGAGCCGGTTACATATAGTTGAATTCAGGGGTTTTGAACGATTTATTCAGGGAAGACCTTACTGGGAAGCACCTGTGCTTGTCCAGAGATTATGTGGCATATGTCCTGTAAGTCATCATCTGGCTGCCGCAAAAGCGCTGGATCAAATTGTGGGGGCCGGAACAGGTGACGGTCTCACTCCCACTGCTGAAAAAATGAGAAGGTTGATGCATTATGGC
>JAUWMO010000080.1 GCA_030613125.1 Bacteroidota bacterium
CTCACTAGTTGTATCAAATGAGGTCATCCATCTGACTTCAGATTTAGTTTCATCCCAGGTATAAAAAAAATATTCATCCTGCAGTATTGGGATAACTTCTTTGGGAATTATAGCAAAAACAGCGTTAGCCTCAACTCTTTGAGTAATTTTAACTGACGGAATATCTTTAAGTTTTTCTGCCAATAATTGAGCCATGGAATTGGCATGCAAAGCATTCTTCAACCACAGATCATTGTTAAGATAACACTCAAACTGAGTAGAAATAAACCGCATTTTCGATGCAAGTTGCATACCCTGTTTCCTTATATACTTAAAATTTTCTGAATGTTTCTTATTAAAAAAAATTATTGCCTCTCCATACATCATACCGTTTTTTGTTCCTCCAAAAGAAAGAAAGTCAACACCAACATCACCGGTTATCTCCTTGAATGAAAGTTCAAGGTTAGCGGCTGCATTGGCTATCCTTGCCCCATCCATATGTACAAGCATATTATTATCATGGGCCAGATCAGATATAGCACCGATCTCTTCCGGTTTATAAACCGTACCCATTTCAGTGGCCTGAGTAATTGAAACTATCCGTGGTTGGGAATGATGTTCAAATCCAAATCCATAAAGGTGCTTTTTAATCGCATCAGGAGTTAGTTTCCCGTCCTCTGTAGGAACAGACAACAGCTTGCATCCTGTAAATTTCTCAGGTGCCCCACACTCATCTTCATGGATATGTGAAGTTTCTGCACAAATGATTGAATGATACGGTTCAGTTAACGCATCGAGGCCCAGCACATTTGCTGCTGTCCCGATAAATACAAAATATATATCTACCTCAATACCAAAGATCTCTTTCAACCGGCAGATAGCTTTTTCTGTATATTTATCACTACCATAAGCTATTGTATGACCGGTATTCACCTTTTGTATTGCTTGCAGAATATCCGGATGAACACCTGAATTGTTATCGCTTGCGAATCCTCTGATATTTTTCATTTAATTAAACTAAAACTTTTCATCATATTTGGTCCACAGAAAATCACCAAGTTCCCAGGCTTTATTGACAACCTTATATCCCCATTCTTTTGTATATTTTGTAAGAAACCGAATTACATCTTTTGGGTTTTTTGGATCATACATATCAAATGCTTTTTTCTCTATTATTCTCTGATTATCAAACAAATCTGCCTGCCATGGGCCCCATACATCATCCAGATCATGCCTCATATCACCCCAGCGGTGTGCAGCAATTGTTCCCAACCTGTTAAAAGCCCACCAGGCTGATTCCGTGGTATAACCATGCTCTCTTCCTGGTGTTTTATATGGATCTGGCAAATCAGTAACATTGCAATATATCGGTATATAAATAGAACTAGCTACATTATCAATAGCCATCCAAACTACTCCTCCAATCTCATCAGGAAGCCAATCACGGCACTGTATAATAGTTGCATACATTGTATACCATCTGGCTATTGTACGTTCACCTCTCCAACCCCAACCTCCATTGATCTTGAACAATTTATTCATTTCATAAGGCATTTGTGGATTTGCAAGGGGTGAAATCACAGTTTTACCCTCATCATCGGTAACAGTCAGGTCTTTGATAAAATTAAAATCGGTTCCTTCGTAATAATCCTTAAAAACAGATACAAGTTGTTCTTTTGTC
Organism: Bacteroidota bacterium; assembly: GCA_030613125.1. Classification (GTDB taxonomy): domain Bacteria; phylum Bacteroidota; class Bacteroidia; order Bacteroidales; family VadinHA17; genus JAUWMO01. The sequence goes on from JAUWMO010000080.1 coordinate 1,661, forward strand.
ACAGGTTTATCAGGTTTCACAGAAAAAGGATAATTTTCAGCCCAGGGATCAAGTTTTAATGATGGTGCCAATAAATCAAATACTCTCCATTCGCGTCTTCTTGCTGCCAGTGATGTCCGGCTTTTTGGAGCATAAGCATAGCAAAAACGAAATGTACCCTCATTCTCTCTCCACCATCCATTCTTTATTGCAACATCAAAAATATTATCAGAGGCCATAAAATAATCGGAATTGTTAAGATCCATTTCTTTAATTGTGCTTCCATTCGCATTTATGGAAATATGTTCATCCGGCACTCTTTGAGCAGCCCAAACCGAACCTGTTTTCCCCTTTCCCGGCCCAACTATCTCAAAATGCCAGACCTCGGTTTTATCAGCTATTGTCAAAGCCTCACCATAATCGTTCCATCCGTATTTACCTGTTAATTCGCCAGCCATCTTTATTGCTTCTCTGGCAGTTGTACATCTCTCCACCATTAATTGACAAAGTCGCTGGCAATCAATCAATCCTGAATCAGACTGCAATTCATTTCTCCCACTAAAAGTTGATTCTCCAATACCAAGCTGATGCTCATTCATAGAAGGATAAGCAGTATTCAGATAAGCATAAGTATGCTCTACCTGAGGTATCTCCCCAATTTTTATATGTTTATATGTTGGCATTGCTTTGGAGTCATCAGGCACTCTTTTATACATTGGAACCATGATGCCTGGTTTATGGTCTTTTGCAGATATAATGTTCATCCAGGATCTTGTCCTGTGTGAATCATCTGTATGTGAAGTAAACACAGATCCGTCTGAAGAAGCTTTTTTCCCGACAGTAATTGTTGTACAGCCATCCGGGAATCCACCTTCCCAGTCAGGCAGGTCCTGTGCCTGGATAATAATTACGGCATTTAATAATAGAGCTAGATAAAACGAACGAAAAACTAATGGTCTCATTAAAACTGTATTAAAGGTTCATACTCAATGTTAAAATTACAAATTTAACAGATATTCTGGTTTAACCGTTTAATTGATGGTTTTCTGTGCAATGCTCTATATCACTATCTACAATGCATTCAAGCTATCCAAAATCAGATTCTCAATTATTGAAAAATATGTTTTTCTCTGGCCATTTCGATACTACCGTCATGACTAGTCTCATATATAATACCAGTAAACAAATCTCATTTTAATATTATAGACCTGATTGACAGATATTTTGCTGACTTTCAACAAAATTAAATATGTATTATAATACGTATTATAATATGTATTTTAATACGTATTTATTAATTTCCTATAAAAACAATTATTTTAAAAACAGATGATATGTTAACTTAATTCTTTTCATTTATTGGCAAAAACTCGTTGAATGCTTATTTTTGAACTTATTCAATGTATTTATTCTAATACTTTTAAATCTGAATTATGACAGAACAAAAAGAAAAATCATGCCTGGTTTGCAAAAGAAATGAAAATGAAGTACCTGTGGTAAAATTTGACTATCAGGGAAATCATCTTTGGATATGTCCGCAGCATATCCCAATGCTGATACATGATCCTTCAAAACTTATAGGTTTGTTACCCGGTGCTGAGAACTTAAATCCAGCAGAATAACAAATCAGAGATTGGCCAATAAATACTGATTTTTCAGGATCTCTAGAAAAACTGATAACTCCTCTGAATATCTTACCATTCGGTTTATTAGCAGTTAATAACTCTGAAAAAAAATTCCATGAAATCCATAACTTATATTATTGTTATATTAACTGCTTTTTTTCTGGGATTTCTTTCCCCACATGGATATTGCCAAACCAGACAAAATAATAAAAGGCCAAAAATAGGTTTAGTCTTAAGTGGTGGTGGCGCTAAAGGAATGGCTCATGTAGGTGTTCTTAAAGTTCTGGAGGAAGTTGGTATGCCAATTGATTATATTGGAGGAACAAGCATGGGAGGTATTGTCGGGGCCTTATATGCTGTTGGTTACTCGGCTGACAGCCTTGAAAAGATAATTAAAGAGCTGGATTGGGATTATCTTTTATCAGATAATATCAGAAGGAGAGATTTATCAATTACAGAAAAAATAGATGAGGACAGGTATCTGCTTTCTTTTCCTTTTGGCAGAAAAGGCATTAAATTACCTGCAGGGATTATTCGCGGACAGCATATTGAAAATAAGTTTGCAAAACTCTGTGCTCCTGTTTATAAAATCAGGGATTTCAATAAATTGCCTATTCCTTTTTTATGTGTTGCATTAGATATTGAAAAAGGTGAAAAGGTTGTGCTTAACAAAGGTTATCTTCCTGACGCAATGCGGGCCAGCATGTCTATACCATCAGTTTTTGAACCAAAGGTTATTGATGGTATAAAAATGGTAGACGGAGGACTGGTGGACAACTTACCTGTCAGAGATGTAATTGAAATGGGTGCAGATATTATTATTGGTGTTGATATTGGTTATGGTTCCCAGGGAAAAAAAGATGATATAAGCCTGTTTTCGATAATGGAAGATGCCATGTTTGTTTATTCTGCCCGGGTAATGAAAGAAAATAAAAAGTTAGTTGATATTTTTATTCAGCCAGATCTGAAAGGTTTGAGTACCGGCAGTTTTAAGTCGGCCGATTCTCTTATTGCTTATGGAGAAGAAGAAGCCCGTTCAGTATACAATGATTTAAAACATTTGGCCGATTCAGTAAACAGTCTGGTTGGATATAAGTATACAAGAAAACCGGTTGCCACAATCGATTCAATTTATATTAAATCTATTCAGATTGAGGGACTTAAGGAAAGGTCAGAGAAATTTACTAAAGCCAATATGCCATTCTCAGTTCTGGAATGGGCAACAATTGATGAAATAAACAACACTGTTGAAAATATTTATGCGTCCAATTATTTCAATAGAATAGTATACGAACTTCAACCTGAGGAAGATGGAGCCAGATTGATCATTAATGTTGAAGAAAAAACGGGAGGCCAGTTACGTTTTGGTTTTTATTATGATATTGATTACAAAGCTACTCTGTTTCTAAACACTACCTTCCATAATTTATTATTAAAGGATTCTAAAATGTCCTTGACGTTTGGTCTTGGAAGAAGTCCGGAATTTGAATTCCTGTACTTCCTTGATAAGGGGACAATACCTGCTCCTGGAGTTAAACTTTCAGGTCAGTGGACTAATGTTCATATTTTTTCTGATACAACCAGGAAAAAGCTTGCTACATTAAATTATTCTGTCACGAATTTTAAACTTTTCCTGCAATCCAATATTTCACATTTCCTTTCGGTTCAGGTTGGTGGCGAATGGACCCATGCGAGACTCAGTCCTGATATTTCATTTATGAGGTTTGGTAATTTATCAGATAATTACTGGGGTTTATTTGCCAGTATCTTTGTTGACTCATATGATCATCCCTCATTTCCAAAAAAGGGCCATCAGGGCAGGGTCGAAGCAAAATTCGCAGCCAATGTTTATATTCCGCCGGTTAAATATCTGAAATTAAATTACCGGTTTGCCCGGAAACTATCCAGGAGAACAACAATCATTCCATCTGTAAACGGTGGGATATCTTCGGGTGATTCTATTCCTATTCAATATATGTTTCCTTTGGGTGGTTTGACTGAATTAAACAAGTTTGGACATATACCTTTTATTGGTTATAAATTTTATGAAATTAGCAATAATAATGTATTATTTGCCCGTGTTGATTTTCAGGTCGAGATTCGAAAAAATATGTACCTGACTCTGTTAGGGAATGCCGGATACCAGGGAAACACATTTAATGATCTTTTCCAGGTTTCCGGTTTCATTTCCGGTTTTGGTTTATCATATGGTCTTGATACACCCGTTGGTCCGTTAAAACTAATAGTAATGAAAGCTGGTGAACGAAAGGGAATATTGGGCTACGTACAATTAGGGTATTGGTTTTAATTTTTAAATGAATCTAAAATTATGGAAAAGAACTGGGCGGATAATTTACCTCTTCCAATTACCGTATGCAATACAGATGGCACAATACTCTATATGAATCCTGCATCGGTTACAACCTTTAATAAGGATGGTGGAGCCGCGCTAATTGGTACCAATGTACTGGATTGCCACCCTGAACCATCAAAGTCCCGGTTAATAGAAATGCTTAAGGATCAATCCGGACAAACCTATACAACTGAGAAGAACGGCCTTAAAACCCTTATTCATCAAGTACCCTGGTATGAGGATGGAGAATACAATGGCCTGATAGAACTATCGATTAAATTGCCTGAGAAACTGAGTAATATTGTAAGATAGATTGGGGATGGTGGATTGTGAATGGAAGGCAAAAGGCGCAAGGCGGAAGGCGGAGGGGCAATAAAAATTGAAAATTGACTATTGATGATTGAAGACTGAGGATTGAAGATTGACGATTGTTTAATTGTTTAATTGTTTAACTGGTCATGCGAGAAAGCGGAAAGGCGGAGGGCGGAGGGCGGAGGAGTGAAGGGGCGAAAGGGCGATGAAGTTTGAAGGATGAAGGTTGAGGAACGGAAGATTGAGGACTGGAGACTGCGGACTGAGGATTGTGGATTGTGGATTTACCAGGTATAATTAGTGTCTGCAAAAAAATTAACATTTTTGTCATTTCGACTTTCTAAATGATTCAGTACCATGATTTGAGGAGATTCCTCCCTGCGGTTCGGAATGACATTACCATATTTGTCATTTCGAAGGAGCGAAGTGACTGAGAAATCTCCATACTATTTAACAAAAGATAAAGCATAACTGTAACCTGCTTCCGAAATCCGAAATCAAACTTTCGAAATATTTATTTAACTCGTTCTGATGTCACCCATGAAATAATCCTGTCGGAATTTGGTTTCTCCTTTGGATAGGCCACATCTACTAGTTTGCCATTTTCATCAATCAAATATTTTTGGAAATTCCATTTTACTTTTGAGTCTAAGACCCCATTCTCCTCTTTGGTGGTCAACCATTTGTAAAGTGGATGCATATCGTCACCCTTAACTGATATCTTTGCCATCATGGGAAAAGTTACGCCGTAATTTTTAGTACAAAACTCACGTATTTCTTCATTCGTACCCGGTTCCTGATGTAAAAAATTGTTTGCAGGAAATCCTACAATAACAAAATCATCCCCACCATATTTTCTATACATGGTTTCCAGGTCCTCATATTGCGGAGTGAAACCACATTTAGAAGCCGTATTCACAACCAATACCTTTTTACCTTTTAATGTGGAAAGATCAAAATCATCCCCTTCAAGGGTTTTAACCTTAAAATCATAGAATGGACTTTGAGCAGTAATCATAAATGAAAATGTATACAATAGCATTAAAGTAATAATTGTTTTCATTTTTTTTGATTTTAATTATGAATTGTTTATTTAATTAACGTGAGTTCGATATATTAAATATTGATAAACAAAACGTTAACATTTACTTAGTGAAACTTTGAGTCTTAGTGTCTTGGTGGCAAAAAAATAAATGCCACGAAGTCTCGAAGACACAAAGAAAAACACAAAGAATTCGCATATCTTTTCTTGTAAACAGCTTATATTCAAACACAAAAATCTATTGCTTATAACGAACTTACGTTAATTACCTTAAATAAAGGATTTTCTGTTTCTCAAAAATAAATCTTTTTTGTTAACCGGGTTAATAATCTCCTTATATTGATGTGATAGTTGAAATAAACTGAACAAGCCAAGGCAATGAGATACAGTATTAAGGTGAATTTATCAGTAACTGATTGTGAAACCTCCAGCTTAAAAAATGTTTCTATAAGGTATTGAATATAAGACAAAGGTAAGTCTGTCTTGCCAATTTTATACAAAACTTCATAATGCCAGTCAGTAAGTGGACAATAACCCATACCATAAAAGATACCCAACAGAAACCAGCTTGCCCCTGTTAAGGACAGGGTGATAAGGTTCGCTTTCCTGACCGGTTTCCATATCCAGCCGAACAGATTAAAGAGGATTAGAAAAGTATGGAAAATAATAAAAAAAATATTTAAAAAAGCATACATGGTTCTTTGGTAAACAACCAATACCAAAGGTAATGACTTTATTTTCTATAGCATAAGTAAAAACCATCTTTCCGGCAGGCTGGTAACCCTGTCTAAAAGACAAGGTTTTCTATGTAAGATGAACTGGTAGCTTTACCAATGAAGCACCACCTTTCCGATTGACTTTCTCATTTCAAAATATTCATGAGCACTGGCAATATCAACTGCATCAAACTCTTTTCCAATATGTGGCCTGATTTCATCCTTAGACGCCAGATCAACAACATTATGTAAAGTACGTTGCATGATTTCAGGTTTAAAATCTGCAATTTTCAACATATTAACTCCTATTACTCCTGATGATTTCATTAATAGTCCAACAGGGTGAAAAAAGCCAAAGTCCATCATCAGTCTGATCCCGGAAATAAATCCTTTCCTCCTGTTCAATTGATCAGAAGCACCGTATGTTATTATCCTGCCACCATAATCAAGAAGGGATTTATCCTTCTTAAATGATTTGCCTCCAACCGGGTCAAAAATAACATCAGCTTTTTTATCACCGAGTAATTTTGGTATCTCCTCCGCAAAATCATACTTTCTGTAATTAATTGCATACTCCACTCCCGATTCTTTTAAAAAGTTTATCTTCTCTTCTGATCCTGCAGTTCCAATCACAATACAACCCCTTCGATGAGCAAGCTGGGTAATAGCAATTCCTACTCCACCAGCTGCGGCATGGACCAGAACATACTCTCCTTTCTTCACATTTGCCATATCATAGGCAGCAAAGTATGCTGTACAGTATTGGGTAGAAAGCGCTGTACCAATTCCATTACCAATTTCCTCCGGAAGTATTGCCACGGCTCTTGCATCAGTTTTGGCATATTCAGCATAAGCTCCAAAACGGGTAAAGGCCACAACCCTTTGTCCTTCCTTTAAATCAACTACTTCAGAGCCTGCTCTTTCGATCCTGCCAACAACTTCATAACCAAGCACACATGGTATTGGTGGAGCAGCCCTGTACAAACCCCTTCTTGCCATTACATCGGCAAAGTTTAAACCAAATGATTCAACCCTGATCAGAACCTCACCAGGAGATATATCGGGAATCACTGAATCAGAAATCCGGAATGCTTCAGCAGCATTTCCATATTTAATCAGTTGAATTGCTTTCATTTTTGTTATTTAAATTAATTTATCAATTCACTTTCATGAGTTTTCATCACACCCTTCCTGATTCTGAATAAAGAACTAACACTGCTAACAAGCAGCCATATTGTTAATGTAAGAATTAATACCGAAAGAACTGCCAGAACAGAGTCATTTTCCCTGGTAAACTCAATCAAATTCTGAATCATAGCCCAAACAGTAATTATAAGCACAAAGATCATTGGGATAAAAGTGAATAACACATTCTTTTTTTTCTGGATCAAATAAACAGAAACTATAGCCAGAGCCAGTGCAGCAAGTAATTGATTTAGGGAACCAAACATGGGCCAGAGGTCCAAAGCTCCTTTTGCTGCAGGTTTCGAAAAGGCAAGCAAGGCCGCTGCCAAAACAACTATAAAAGTAGCAACATACCGGTTACCAAGAGGTTTGATTACCTTACCGCTGCGTTTCGTAAATATCTCCTGTAAAGAAAGACGTTGGATCCGGGTTGCTGAATCCAGGGTAGTATTGGCGAAACTAACAATAAAGACAGCAATTATTGCCCTTCCAACATTTGTAGGTATTTTAAGGCTTCCGAACAGATTGGCAGAACCATCAACAAAAGCAGATAGTTTAGCTTCAAGGCCGGAAGCTGATGCCCATGTGCTGTAATGTTCATTAAATGCATCAGGGTTCCCCATTCCTAAACCACCAGCCACGGCCATTAAGACAAGAACGGCCAATAAACTTTCCAACAACATCCCACCATATCCAATAAACAAAGTGTCAGATTCCTTATCTACCTGTTTTACTGTTGTACCTGAACTGGCTAATGAATGAAAACCGGAAATAGCTCCACAAGCAACTGTGATAAAAAGTAAAGGTGCAAGCGGAGGAATATCACTGGACGGAGCGGTTGCTGCAGGATTAAATGCAGGTGCTGTAATTGGAGGGTGAGCAACAACAAGTCCAAGAAATAATAATCCCATTGCAACTAACAATTGATGGGAATTTATATAATCACGAGGTTGCAACAGTTTCTGTACCGGTACGGTTGATGCAAAGAAAACATAAACCAACAAAACTAAAACCCAGGCAGATATAGCAAGGTTTTTTGCCTTTTCCGGATCCTCTGTAAGGGAATTAAAAAAAGGAGTTAGCCTTATTGGAAACCAGACCCCTATCACAACAGTTACATACATGAGGATAACAGCAATGATTGAATAAACAAGATCATTTTTACCTTTTTGGATCTGCAATCCAAGCCATACAGCTATAGGGATCTGCATCCATACAGGAAACACTGCAGAAGGATATTGCTCAAATAAAAGCCCTACAATCATCGCAAATACAGAGATCACAATCAATAGAAGGAATTGCATGATAAACTGGAAGGCATAACGGGTGCTTGGGCTAATGATATCTCCCGTAAGTTCACCTATAGTTTTACCTTTATTTCTGGCTGAGATAACCAGGGTTGTGAAATCATGAACCGCGCCCATAAGGATAGAACCCAGAAATACCCAGATAAATGCCGGCAACCAACCCCAAATAATGCCAATTGCCGGACCAACAATAGGTCCCAAACCAGCAATAGTTGTAAAATGATGCCCGAAAATGATATGCTTTTTAGTTGGGACATAATCCACGCCATCTTGTAATTCATGAGAAGGCATTGAGTTTTGATCTGACAAATTGAAAATCTTTTTTGCCAGAAACTTACCATAAGTTCTGTATGCTAAAATATAACCTGTAAATGCCAGCAAAACCAACAATAATGAATTCATGATACAGCTGTCTTAACAAATTAAATCATCTCAGTAACAATAACTACTTAACAGCTATGGATGAAATTTCAATATCTGCATCCAAAGGTAACCGGGCCACCTCAACTGCAACCCGTGCTGGGTACTTTCCATTAAAAAACCCTGCATACACCTCATTGACAGCCTTGTAATTATTCAAATCCTTAAGATAAATCGTGCATTTTACAAGATTTGAGTAATCCATATCATTTTTCTTTAATATTGCCCCAATATTATGCATCACTACTTTTGTAGCCTCCCTGATATCATCCTTCACCAATTCACCGGTTTTGGGGTCAATAGGTATTTGACCTGCCAGATAAAGTGTATTCCCAGCCATAACGTATTGGCTATATGGGGCTATAGGTTTCGGTGCATCTTTAGTTTGGCCATATGATATCAGATACAAAGGCAACAGTAAAATAAAAGGTATTAAACGTTTCACTAGAATAAATATTAGTTAAACAACTGTAAATATGATAATTACATTCTTTATTTTAATCTTATCATTTCTGTTTCCGTGGAACCCTCATAAAATTTACTCATTTTCTTTTGTTTTGGTTTGGCAGGATGAGGGTTTCATTGGAAAGAAATTTGGTTTCGACCTTTAAAAATAGAAAAAAGGTTGGAGATTCTTATCTTGAATGATATAATTAACTTAATATCTTCAAATTGAATTAGATGATATCAATAGTGGCAAAGGAAAATTTCATTCACTTGATGAACTTGAGTCTCGTTTAGATAATGCCATATGCAAACCGGCAATCGATTTATTTTGATAACCCGGATATAAGAGATCTGATAATGAATCTCCCCGCCGTGCTCCGTCGCTGTCCGCGTGTCGCCGTAGCTTTAGCGGAGGCACAAGCTATGGCGCAAGCGACAAGCGGTGGGGAATATAACCCTGTAAGATCCCGACGTGCTATGTTACTT
>JAUWMO010000110.1 GCA_030613125.1 Bacteroidota bacterium
CTTTTTAAAAAGTTTGGAAATGAGTGCATTTATTGGAGATTTTACCTGTAAGGTTGATTCAAAAGGGAGGGTACTTCTTCCATCTGTATTTATTAAACAACTGCCGGCAAAGGGTCAGGACCGGTTTGTGATAAAAAAAGACATTTTTGAAAAGTGTCTTGTCTTGTATCCAATTGAGGAGTGGCAGTTGCAAAACAGTATGATCAGGAGCAAGATCAACCCTTACAAAAAGGAGCACAATGAATTTCTAAGGAATTTTTACAGGGGTACTGCCGAGCTGGTTTTAGATAATAATAATCGTATGTTAATCCCGAAACGGTTATTAGATCTGGTAGGTATCAGAAAAGAGGTGGTTATGGCCGGACAGGATTCAAAAATTGAGATCTGGCCTAAAGAAGATTATTTAAGACAAAGTTTTGAAGAGGAGGAGTTTGCCAGGCTATCTGAGAAGATTATGGATGGACTTTTTCAGAATACCGGGGAATGAAAAGTTACCATATACCGGTATTGCTAAAAGCGAGTGTTGATGGACTGAACATTAAACCGGATGGAACATATGCTGATGTGACTTTTGGAGGAGGAGGGCATTCCAGGGAGATTTTAAACAGATTAAGAGATGGTCGACTTATAGCTTTTGACCACGATCTTAATGCTGAACAGAATGCCCCGGATGATCCTCGTTTTTTGTTTTTAAGACAAAATTTCATTTATCTGAAAAATAACTTAAAATACTTAGGAATAACGGAGATAGATGGATTAATTGCTGACCTGGGTGTTTCATCTTATCAGTTCGATACAGCTGAAAGAGGTTTTTCTTTTCGACTGAAAGGCCCGTTGGATATGAGAATGAACAAGGATGCAGAATTATCGGCTGCAGATCTGATTAGGAAATATCCTGAAGAAAAGCTGTTAAGTATGTTCAAAGAATTTGGAGAAATAAGAAATTCAGGGAAGTTGTGTGACTCGATAATTAAATACAGGAAACGGACAGAAATAACATTAATCGAAGTTTTTATGGATGCAATTTCACCTTGTATTCCTGTGAGAAACAAGAATAAATACCTGGCGAAAGTTTTCCAGGCATTAAGAATAGAGGTGAACAAAGAACTGGAAGGATTGAAAAAATTATTGGTCCAGTGTGAGGAAGTGATACGGGAAGGTGGAAGAATGGTCATCCTAACTTACCACTCTTTAGAAGACAGACTGGTAAAGAATTTTATCAGATATGGGAATTTTGAGCCAGTTGTGGAAACCGATTTTTTCGGAAATAAATTAAGCCCTTTTGAAGCAGTAAATCGCAAGGTGATTGTTCCTGATCTTGAAGAAGTAAAACATAACCCCAGGGCAAGAAGCGCTAAGCTGAGAATAGCGAAACGATGTATAAGAACAGATCATAATGGAAAACAGGATTGAATTTATTGATCAGACGGAAGAACAAAAAGAGATCAAAAAAGGGCCATTAAAAGAGCTTCTGGATGGTAGCCTCCTGACCCGTGAAGCTGTTGTCAGGCAGTTGCCATACATTTTGTTTGTGACATTTTTAGCTGTAATATACATTGGAAACAGGTATCATGCTGAGAAGGTTGTGCGTGAAACAACCATTCTGCAAAATGAGATCAGAGAATTAAGATCTGAATCGATTTCAGTAGAAGCTGAACTGATGGATATAAGTAAACAATCGGAAGTGGTTCTCCTTGTTCAGCAACGAGGCCTTGACCTTAAGGAATCAGTTGAACCTCCAAAAAAAATTATCATCCCTGAATAATAATAACAATGTCGCTTAAGAAAGATATTATATGGCGTGTGGGATTGATTTACATCACTTTTTTCATTGCTGGGTTGGCCATATTAGGCAGGGTTTTTTATCTGCAAGTGGTTGAGGGGGAGAAATGGAGTGTGAAAGAACAAAACCTGAATCTAAAAGATTTTATCATTCAGCCAAACAGGGGAAATATTTATGACTCAGAAAACCGGGTTCTGGCAACTTCAGTACCTTTTTATGAGATCAGAATGGATCTTCGAAGCAATGCCCTTACCAGTGATGTTTTTAACAAAGGAATTGATGAACTGTCATTACAATTATCAAGGCTGTTTGGAGATAAAACACCAGGACAGTATAAAAATGAACTTGTAACAGCCAGGAGAAAGGGAGAGAGATATCATTTACTAAAGAGAAGAGTAACCTACACACAACTGAAAAAACTAAAATCATTCCCGATTTTCCAATTGGGCAGGTACAAAGGCGGATTTATCTATGCTCAGGATAACCGTAGAATATTACCACATAAAGGACTTACCGCCAGAACCATCGGGTACACAACAAAAAACAATTCCGGTAATATAGTAGGGATTGAAGGGGCATATGATTATTGGCTTAAAGGAGTTATTGGGGTAAGACTGATGCAGAAATTATCGGGAAATGTTTGGATGCCTGTAAATGATAAAAATGAAGTTGAACCTCGAGACGGTCAGGATATTATCACAACATTGGATATAAATATTCAGGATGTGGCTCATCAGGCTTTACTTAAGCAATTACTAATACATAATGCACATCATGGTACTGTAGTTCTTATGGAAGTACAGACTGGTGAAGTACGGGCAATTGTAAATCTTGAAAAAGATAAAAAAGGCAACTACCGGGAAATATATAATTATGCAATTGGTGAAAGTACTGAACCTGGTTCAACTTTTAAACTTCCATCCCTGATGGTTGCTCTTGAGGATGGTTTTATTGAATTGGGAGATTCCATTGATACAGGAAATGGAGAAGTCAGGTTCTATGATAAAACTATCAGGGATTCTCATAAAGGCGGTTATGGTGTAATCACCGTGAAAGAGGTATTTGAGAATTCATCTAATGTTGGAGTTTCAAAACTGATAGATAAATATTACAAGGGTCGTGAAACAGATTTCATAAATAGGTTATACAGTATGAACCTGAATCAAAAGCTCGGTTTGGAAATAAGAGGAGAAGGTGTTCCTGAAATTAAGTATCCGGGAGATCCTTTATGGTCAGGGATTTCCTTGCCAATGATGTCACATGGTTATGAAATTAGAATGACACCAATGCAAATCCTGTCTTTTTACAACGCAGTGGCAAATAATGGTAAAATGATAAAACCAAAATTTGTGAAAGAGATAAGGTCACATGGTAAATTGATAAAGAAATTCCCCACAGTGGTAATCAATCCGTCTATTGTATCATCCAGGACAATCAATGACGCCAAAATAATCCTTGAAGGTGTGATTGAAAACGGAACTGCCAGAAATCTTAAAAATGACCTTTATAAAATTGCCGGAAAAACAGGAACTGCTCAGATAGCCAATAAAAATAAGGGCTATGGAGGATATCATAATGTGCAGTATCAGGCTTCTTTTGTTGGTTATTTTCCTGCAGATCGTCCCAGATATTCTTGTATTGTAGTTGTAAATGCTCCCTCTAATTCTGTTTATTATGGTAATCTGGTTGCTGGTCCTGTTTTTAAGGAAATTGCTGATAAAGTATATGCTACAAATCTGGATTTGCAGAAAAATCAGTTATTGGCAAATAATGAAAAACATACTCCCCCATTTTCAAAAAATGGAAGCTGGGAAGATTTACAAATTATCTTAAGGCAAATGGATATGGACTCAGAAGTATCGGGTACTGTTGAAGACTGGGTTATTACAGCAAGTACTGACTCAACTATTAATATCAGGAACCTGTTAATACAGGAAAAACTTGTGCCAAATGTTGTTGAAATGGGACTGAAAGATGCAGTTTTCTTACTTGAAAATGCCGGGATGAAAGTAATTGTAAGGGGCTGGGGGAAAGTCAGGTCACAATCAATTCCCCCCGGGAGTGTTATTTCTTCAGGCATGAGAATAGTTTTAGAAATGAGTTTTGGATAGAATTGAAACAGGGATTAATGAAATTACTGAGGGATATAATTAGAGATGTTAATATTTTAAAGACTTCAGGTACTCTTGAAGTGAAGGTCGGGGGTTTGCAGATCGATTCAAGAATAGTTCAGTCGGGGGATTTATTTGCAGCTTATAAAGGTACCCGTTTAGATGGCCATGACTTCATTCCTGAAGCGGTACAAAATAATGCCTCCGTTATTCTTTGTGAAAGGATTCCTGAAAATATAAATGGAGATCAAACATGGATTAAAGTTTCGTCAGTGCCTGAGGCTCTTGGATATATCGCATCGTCTTTTTATAATCACCCATCACGGGATATGAAACTGATCGGGATTACTGGAACAAATGGTAAAACCTCGATAGCAACATTTTTATACCACATTTTTGAAGAATCAGGTTATTCCTCAGGTTTAATTTCCACTATCAGGGCAATTATTCACAATAAAATGATTGAAACCACACATACAACTCCTGATACTATAAAAATAAATATGCTATTACGCCAAATGGCAAATGCCGGATGTTCGAATGTATTTATGGAGGTGAGTTCTCATGCTCTTGATCAGGGCCGTGTTACCGGATTGCATTTTACCGGGGGTGTATTTACTAATCTTACCCATGATCATTTAGATTATCATAACACATTCAGGAATTACCTGCTGACAAAAAAGAAATTTTTTGATAATCTGACAGATGAAGCATTTGCCCTGATTAATGTTGATGACCGGAATGGACAGATAATGGTTCAGAACACCAAAGCCAGAATTCTGACCTATGGTTTGAAACAGCTTGCTGATTTTAGGGCCAAAATCATTGAAAGATCTCTTGAAGGGACTTTAGTGAAGATTATGGACCGGGAAGTCTGGATACCGTTTATAGGAGATTTTAATATTTATAATCTGTTGGCATCTTATTGTGTAGCTGTAAATCTTGGTTTGGAGAAGGAGAATGTTTTAATGATCATGAGTAAGTTGAAAGCTGTTCCCGGCAGGTTTGAAATACTAAGGTCGTCAAAGGGGCATATAGCTATAGTTGATTATGCGCATACTCCTGATGCACTTTTAAATGTTCTCAAAGCTATCCGCCAGATAAAGGGGAATAGTTCAAAAATCATTACAGTAGTTGGAGCAGGTGGAGATCGTGACAAAACAAAAAGACCGTTAATGGCTAAAGTAGGGGCTGAAAATAGTAATCGTTTGATACTTACATCTGATAATCCAAGAAGTGAAGATCCCGATGAAATTATAGGGCAGATGAAAAAGGGAATTCCCCCCGATCTTATCATGAAAGTCATTTCAATCACGGATAGAAAAGAAGCAATCAGATCAGCCTGTATTATGGCAGATGAGAACGATATAATTCTCATAGCTGGTAAAGGACACGAAATGTATCAGGAAGTAGCCGGGGAATTGCTTCATTTTAATGACAGGGAAGTGATCAGGGAGTTTTTCTTACAATTTGAAACACATTCATAGCCTCAGGCAATCATGTTTTACTTTTTATTTAAATACCTTGAGACATTTGATTTTCCCGGCGCAGGAATGTTCCAGTATATTTCTTTCCGGTCAGCAATGACTGTTATCGCATCTTTATCCATTTCAATGCTGTTTGGCAAAAAGATAATTCAATTTCTTCAGAAAAAGCAGATTGGTGAAGTTGTTAGAAACCTGGGCCTGGAAGGACAATATAATAAATCAGGAACTCCATCTATGGGTGGAATTATTATTCTTGCTTCAATTCTGATCCCGGTTTTACTGTTTGCAGATATAACGAATGTCTATATTATTCTTATGCTAATAACAACTGTCTGGTTGGGATTTATCGGTTTTCTTGACGATTATATAAAAATTTTCAAGAAACACAAAGAAGGATTGGCAGGAAGATTCAAAATCACAGGTCAGATTATTCTTGGACTTGTTGTTGGTTTGACTTTATATTTTAGTGATAGTGTTGTAATACGTGAATACATTCCTGTTGAAACAACAGCAGTTGAACATTTAGCAAGCCAGGATGTAAAAACAGAAATTAAAGATCAGAAATCAACAAAAACCACAATTCCCTTTCTGAAAAATCAGGAGTTTGATTATACTTCTCTGATAGCATTTTTGGGTGAGAAGAAACATAAATGGGTCTGGTTAGTATTTGTAATTGCAGTAATATTTATAATTACTGCGGTATCAAATGGTGTTAACCTGACTGATGGCCTGGATGGTCTGGCAGCTGGTACAACTGCAATAAGCGGTACTACACTTGGGATTCTTGCATATGTTTCAGGTAATGTAATTTATGCCAATTATCTGAATATTATGTATATACCTTATACAGGGGAACTCATGATATATGCCAGCGCAATGATCGGGGCTACTATTGGATTTCTTTGGTATAATTCATACCCGGCCCAGGTTTTTATGGGCGATACCGGAAGTCTTGCTCTTGGAGGTATTCTGGCAGTTTTTGCCATAATGATCAGGAAAGAACTATTAATTCCGATTTTATGCGGCATATTCCTGATTGAAAATCTTTCTGTTGTAATTCAGGTGAGCTATTTCAAATATACAAGGAAAAAATTTGGAAAAGGGAAACGGGTTTTCCTAATGGCCCCATTGCATCACCATTACCAGAAGAAAGGTTATACCGAACCCAAAATTGTTACAAGGTTTTGGATTGTAGGAATTATATTGGCAGTTATTACCATCGTAACCTTGAAGATCAGATAAGGATGGTAAAAGAAAGAATAAATATTGTGGTTTTGGGAGCCGGAGAGAGTGGGACAGGAAGTGCGGTATTGGCAATTAGAAATGGTTATAGTGTTTTTGTTTCCGATGCCGGAACTATTAAAGAAAAATATAGAAAGATTCTTTTAGAAAATAATATTGAATGGGAAGAGGGTAAGCATTCCGAAGAAAAAATTATAAACGCAGATGAGGTAGTAAAGAGTCCAGGTATATCTGATGAAACTGGAATAATCAAACTGGTGAAGGGAGAAGGAATTCCAGTCATCTCAGAAATTGAATTTGCAGGTAGATTTACAAATGCAAAAATGATATGCATTACAGGCAGTAATGGAAAAACCACTACCACGAACATGATCTGGTATATGATGAAAAAAGCTGGATTGAAAGTGGAAATGGCCGGGAATGTTGGAAACAGTTTTGCTTTACAGGTTGCATTGAAGGATGCCGATTATTTTGTTCTTGAATTAAGTAGCTTCCAGCTCGATGGAATGTATGATTTCAAAGCCGATGTGGCAGTGCTCTTAAATATTACACCGGATCATCTTGACCGCTATGGTTATGATATGCAGAAGTACATTAATTCCAAGTTCAGGATAGTCAGGCATCAGACAAAAAAAGATTTTTTAATCTATTGTAACGATGACCCGGTGATAAGAAATGAAATAAAAAAAATAAAACCTGAAGCAACCTTGCTTCCTTTTTCAATTGAGAAAAAAATCGGACAATCAGCTTTTATCAGAAATAACAATCTTAATATTCATTACAAAAACCAAGAAATAACAATGTCAATTTATGATCTAGCCCTAAAGGGTAAACACAACCTCTATAATTCAATGGCGGCAGGTATTGCAGGCCAGGTACTGCATATCAGAAAAGAAAAGATCCGTGAAAGCCTGAGTGACTTTCAGGGAGTGGAACATAGACTTGAACCTGTATTAAAAGTGCATGGTATCAACTTTATCAATGACTCAAAAGCTACAAATGTAAACTCAACATGGTATGCTTTAGAGAGTATGTCAGGTAATGTGATACTTATTCTTGGAGGAACCGATAAAGGGAACGATTATTCTCCGCTAATAGATTTGGTCAGTGAGAAAGTTAAAGCCCTGATTTGTTTGGGTAAAGATAATTCCAAATTAATCAAAACCTTTGAGAAAACTGTCAGTTCCATTACTGAGACCCGGTCTATGGAGGATGCAGTAAGAATAGCCTATTATCTGGGAAAAAAAGGTGATACAGTATTGCTTTCACCTGCTTGTGCCAGCTTTGATCTGTTTGAGAACTATGAAGATCGAGGCCGCCAGTTTAAAGAGGCAGTAAGGAATTTATAAGCTCTGAGAAGAGTAAAAAGTAAGTTAAAATAAATGGAAGAGCGAATAAATAAACTATTTAAGGGGGACAAAATTATCTGGGGAGTAATTGTACTACTTACAATCTTCTCTCTCTTGGCTGTTTATAGCTCAACTGGAACTCTTGCTTATAAAAAAATGGGTGGGAATACTACCTATTATCTGATCCGGCATGGAGTAATTCTTGCAATTGGTATTTTCATAATATTTATTACTCACCTGGTACCATACAGATATTATTTCAGACTTTCATATTTATTCCTGTTTTTATCCATACTTTTACTGGCACTAACCTTGGTCCTTGGAACTAGTCTGAACCAGGCTGCCAGGTGGCTGACCTTACCGGGTCTTGGATTCACAATTCAACCATCTGATTTTGCAAAATTGGCACTTATCATGTATCTGGCCCGACTGCTTTCACTGAAGCAGGGAAAAATCAGGAATATGAATGAAGCTTTAACACCTCTTATATTACCAATTGTTTTAGTATGTGCGCTTATACTTCCGTCCAATCTTTCAACAGCCTTAATAGTATTTGCTACATCCATGATCGTGTTATTTATTGGACGAATACCATTTAAATTTTTATTGGTATTTGGGGGAATTGGATTATTGGTGCTCGTATTGTTTATTGGGGGAGCTATACTTCTTGACAGGGAAGGAAGGATTGGAACATGGAAAAACAGGATTGAAAATTTTGTTCAGGGAGATTCTGGGGAAAACTATCAGGTGGAACAGGCAAAAATTGCTGTAGCCACCGGAGGATTTTTTGGTAAAAAACCAGGCAAGAGTACTCAAAGGAATTTTTTACCATACCCTTATTCCGATTTTATTTTTGCAATAATAATTGAGGAGTACGGTTTAATCCTTGGAGCAATACCTTTGGTGCTTGCCTACCTTATTCTTCTGTACCGTGGTGGTTACATGGTTCAGAGGGCAAACAGGACTTTTCCGGCGTTTTTAGCTATTGGTCTGACATTACTAATTGTGTTTCAGGCATTTATTAATATGGCAGTAGCGGTAAGTTTATTCCCTGTAACCGGGCAGACCTTACCTTTCGTTAGTATGGGAGGGTCTTCATTGTTATTTACAAGCGTTGCATTTGGAATAATGCTGAGTGTAAGTAGAGGAATTGAAAAAGATCTGGCAAATGATAAACAACAGGTCAACTAAAAATGTGATTATAAGCGGTGGAGGAACAGGAGGTCATATCTTCCCTGCTATATCAATTGCAAGGGCTCTGGTTAAAAATAATCCAAAAACCAGGATACTTTTTGTTGGTGCTGAAGGGCGGATGGAAATGGAAAAGGTTCCGGCAGCAGGGTTTGAAATAAAGGGTTTACCTGTAAGTGGGTTTCAGCGGAAATTAACAACTGAAAATATTAAGGTTCTGATAAACCTGATGAAGAGCTTGAGAAAAGCAGGAAAAATATTATCTGATTTTCAACCTGATGTGGTGGTAGGCACAGGCGGTTATGCCAGTGGACCTATTCTTTATAAAGCAGGAAAACGAAAAATACCTACTCTGATTCAGGAACAAAACTCATATCCTGGTATCACAAATAAGATATTAGCAAAAAAAGCCAGTAAAATTTGTGTTGCATATGAAGGTATGAACAAATATTTTCCCGGGAAAAAGATTTTGTTCACTGGTAATCCGGTAAGAGATGACCTGGAAACAAATTCCGGTAAGAAACAACAAGGATTAGATTATTTCAGGTTAAAATCAGAAAAGAAAACTCTGTTGGTTTTGGGAGGTAGTTTGGGAGCCAGGACTATAAACAAGACCTTAATAAATAGCATTCATGAATTGAAGGATAGTGGTATTCAGGTGATCTGGCAAAGTGGGAAGTTATATTATGATTCAGCCAGGGAAGTTTGGGAAAAGTATACTCCTGA
>JAUWMO010000273.1 GCA_030613125.1 Bacteroidota bacterium
GTGCCCTTGAAGAGCCTATTCGTCAGATTGTTGAGAATGCAGGTATTGAAGGATCCATTGTTGTGCAGAAGGTGAGAGATGAAAAAAATGCCTTTGGCTACAATGCGCGTACTGATAAATATGAAGATCTGTATAAATCAGGTGTTATCGATCCTACCAAAGTGGTTAGGATTGCACTTGAAAATGCAGCGTCTATTGCAGGCATGCTAATTACAACAGAATGTGTTGTTGCTGAAAAAGAAGAAGAAACTCCAATGCCACCTATGGGTGGAGGTGGAGCTCCCGGCATGGGAGGCATGGGAGGAATGATGTAATCAACTCCATATGATCACCGGGTTTAATCCCGGAATATATTAGAAAAAAACCCCACCGGAAAATCTGTGGGGTTTTTTTCTAAAAATTATCTGAAGCCTGTAAATATTACAAGAACCGCTCAGGACAAAGAATATCGGTTTTTTACATAATTTTGTAACAAATAAAATCAATTTTCAAACCTTGTTTTATGAAAAAATTAATTGTTACTGTAAATATTGTACTGATTTTTTTTGTTAGCATATTCGAACTTTCTGCAGGCTGGATCATATATGAAAAAAGTCATCAATCCAATCTGAAATCTCATTCCAATTTTAAATATTATATTCAGGATCAAAAACTAAAGCTTGAGGAAGAAGGACTAATAACTATCTTTAATCTGCAAAAACAGACAATTACTTTCATTGTCCCTGACAAGGCGTTATACTGGACTGGTTTTTTTATTGATTACAAAAAAGAATTTAAAGAATCATTACAAAAAAGTTTCCGGAAGCGATTAGAACAAATACCAGATCCCCAAAAAGAAATGGCCCAGGCAACTTTCGATTATTATATTGAAAGCTTGGAGGATACTCTAAGATCAGAACAGGATCTTCTGGACATGGCTATTATAAATACAGGAAAAAGTGACAAAATTGCAGGATTCAATGCATCTATGTATGGTCTTTTTGTGAATAAGAATCTGAAAGAAGAAATATGGATCTCCGAAGAAATCCAGATAAATAATGAGTTTGATATGGTCCGGTTCAATGATCTCCTGAAACAGATGGGAAACAGTATGGTTGGAGAACTTAATTACCAGGCCAGTAATAATTTTGCTCAACTACTGCAAAAAGGTCTGTTAATGAAAACTGTTGAATATGGTTATGATGTTAATTATACAACCGAAGTATATAAGGTAAAGCAAAAAGTTCTTGACGAAAGTGTTTTTCAAATCCCATCCGGTTTTGAGAAAGCTAACCTTGCCGACCTTGGCCTGTTTTATGAAACTGAGTAAAACAATTTCAATTACAGGGAAATCAATATCTTTACAAGCGATTCTAAATTTACCAATTAAATATTGGAAATGGAAAGAATTCGAAACTTCTGCATAATTGCGCATATCGATCATGGAAAAAGCACTCTGGCAGACCGTCTGCTTCAAAAGACGAATACTCTGACAGAGCGTGAATTCAAGGATCAGGTACTTGATAGTATGGATCTGGAGCGAGAGCGTGGGATTACCATTAAAAGTCATGCCATCCAAATTGAATACCAATATGAAGGAGACACTTATTATATTAACCTGATTGATACTCCCGGACATGTAGATTTTTCGTATGAGGTTTCCAGGTCTATTGTTGCCTGTGAGGGAGCTCTTCTGGTAGTTGATGCTACGCAGGGCATACAGGCACAGACCATTTCGAATTTGTATCTTGCCATTGAACATGATCTTGAAATCATTCCGGTCCTTAATAAAATGGACCTTGACAATGCCATGCCCGATGATGTAAAGGATCAGATCGTTGACCTAATAGGTTGTTCCCGGGAAAATATCATTGAAGCAAGTGGCAAGACAGGGATGGGTGTTGACAGGATCCTTAATGATATCATTCAAAAAATACCACCCCCACAGGGAGACCCGGAAGCTCCTCTGCAGGCATTGATCTTTGATTCTATTTTTGATTCATACAGAGGTATACATGCCTATTTCAGAATTATGAATGGCACAATCAGAAAAGGGGACCATGTAAAATTTGTAGCCACAGGTAAAAATTATTTTGCAGATGAAATAGGTGTGCTAAAGTTTACAAAAGCACCTCGGGATAAACTTAGCGCCGGCGACGTTGGATATATTATTTCAGGCATTAAGACTTCTTCGGAAGTAAAAGTTGGGGACACTATAACAAGTTATGTAGATCCTTGTGATCAGGCAATTGAGGGTTTTGAAGATGTAAAACCTATGGTGTTTGCAGGAATGTATCCTGTTGATGCAGATGACTATGAAGAATTAAGGGGATCTATGGAAAAGCTTCAGCTAAATGATGCATCACTTACCTTTGAACCTGAATCCTCAGCCGCATTGGGTTTTGGATTCCGATGTGGGTTTCTTGGACTTTTGCATATGGAAATTATCCAGGAGCGACTTGAACGGGAATTCAACATGAATGTTATCACCACCGTTCCAAATGTTTCTTACAAAGTCTTTACAACAAAAAAGGATATTGTGGAAGTTCATAATCCTTCCGGTCTGCCTTCACCAACTTTAATTGATTATATTGAAGAACCTATCATCACAGCTCAGATCATTTCAAAATCAGATTTTATTGGATCGGTCATGAACTTATGCATTGATAAAAGAGGAATTTTTAAAAACCAGGTTTATCTTACCAGCGACAGGATTGAAGTAACATTTGAAATACCACTTGCCGAGATAGTATTTGATTTTTACGATAAACTTAAAAGTATTTCGAAAGGATATGCATCTTTTGACTATTATCAGTCAGGATACCAATTAGCAAATCTGGTAAGGCTTGATGTTCTTCTTAACGGCGAAATGGTTGATGCCCTGTCAACATTAATTCACAGGGATAATGCCTACGATTTTGGCCGGAAGATGTGCGTAAAACTGAAAGAACTGATCCCAAGGCAGCAATTTGATATTGCTATTCAGGCAGCAATCGGTTCAAAGATCATCGCCCGTGAAACGGTAAAAGCCCTTCGTAAAGATGTTACTGCCAAATGTTATGGCGGGGATATTACCCGAAAAAGGAAACTACTTGAAAAACAAAAAAAGGGTAAAAAACGCATGCGACAGGTTGGAAATGTCGAAATTCCCCAGCAAGCTTTCCTGGCAGTATTAAAAATTGACTAAGCATTCAATTATCCCTTATATACATATATAAATATATTTCAAATTTATATTGAATCATTATGTATAAAGTAATCTTATATTGCTGGAGGACAATGACATATTACACATTCCTATCTAGACTGTAAGTGTTTTTATTATTCTTTATTTACTAAATGGTTTGAATTTTAGACAAAAATATCCTATTTTTCCCTGGATTTATTTTAGTCGGTAACAATGTTCATCTATTATTAAAACTGAATTATAATAATATGATTATCCGCATTTATACCCATTTTAGCTGTATGAAGACAGAAAATCAAAATATTGGCAGGTATAAATGCAGATAGTCATATATAATAAATTAGATTAGACTTATGGACAGAAACTTACATCTTGGACTTGATATTGGTTCTCTTTCCATTAATACAGTTTTAATGGATGATGAAAGGAATATTATTGAAAATCGCTACGATTATTGCCATGGAAAACCCTTTCATCTTTTAAAAGATCTGTTGAGTGATTTATTTACAAAATATCCGGAAAACTCTGTCAAAACAGTTGCCATTACTGGTACCGGAGGCAAACTTGCTGAGGAATTAATTGGTGGTTTTTTTGTTAATGAAATAATTGCACAATCGGCTTCTGTTGCCCGTTTATATCCGGAAGTTAAAACAGTCATTGAAATGGGTGGTGAAGATTCAAAGCTAATTTTTATGCAGGAAGATGAAAAAGATAGGGCCAGCCGTTTATCTGACTTTGCATTAAATAATATTTGTGCCGCCGGAACCGGTTCTTTCCTTGACCAACAGGCAAAACGTATCGGCATTTCCATTGAGAATGAGTTTGGTGAACTTGCTTTGAAATCGAAAGATCCTCCACGAATTGCAGGCCGGTGTAGTGTGTTTGCTAAAAGTGATATGATCCACTTACAGCAGATTGCCACCCCTGTTCATGACATTGTAGCAGGATTGTGTTTTGCAGTAGCAAGAAATTTTATAAGCAGTCTTGGAAAGGGTAAACAATTAGAGTTTCCGGTTATATTTCAGGGTGGGGTTGCTGCAAATGCCGGGGTGGTTCGCGCATTTAAAGCACTCCTGAAAGCAGAGGAAGGTGATCTTGTTATTCCTGAGTACCATGCATCTATGGGAGCTATAGGGGCACTTTATCATATAATGGATACCACACAACCTAATCCATATAAAGGCCTTGATGATTTAAACAATTATTTGACAAGTGATCATGCCCGGGGAAGCTGGGAGGAGGCCCTTGTTGAATCTGCTGTTAAATATAACAAAGATGTTACTCCTATCCCGGATAATGTAGACAAACTTGATGTTTACCTGGGACTCGATGTGGGTTCACTTAGTACAAATGTAGTTTTAATAGATAAGGACAATAATGTTATTGCCAGACGATATTTACCTACAGCCAGCAAACCTCTTGATGCTATCCGAATAGGTATGTCGGAGATCTTTACAGAAGTGGGTGCCAGGGTGCGGGTGCAAGCTGCGGGTACAACAGGCTCAGGACGTTACCTGACCGGAGATTTTATTGGAGCTGATGCAATCATAAATGAAATTACAGCTCAGGCTACTGCCGCCATTGCTTATGATTCAAAAGTGGATACAATATTTGAGATAGGTGGGCAGGATTCAAAATATATCAGCATTGATGATGGCGTTGTTGTAGATTTTGAAATGAATAAGGTCTGTGCTGCCGGCACCGGTTCTTTCCTGGAGGAACAGGCGGAAAAACTCGATATCAACATTAT
>JAUWMO010000264.1 GCA_030613125.1 Bacteroidota bacterium
AATAACTGATATTAAACTATTTAATCAATCTATTCCTGTTGGGGACAATTCTCCTTTAAAGAAATCCATATTTGAAATAAGCGAAATCAAATTTTCATACAGGCAAAATTTCCTCTCCTTTCAGAAATTGAACCTACTCAATTTGTTTTTGCCGATAAAAACATGATTACAACGGTGCTCAGAAATCTTTTATCCAATGCTATAAAATTTACTCAGGAGAATGGACTGATTAAGGTCTCTTCCAGGGAGACGGGAGGTCAGGTTGAAGTTTCGGTAAGCGATTCAGGCATTGGTATAAGTGAAGAAGATATGGGAAAATTGTTTCAACTTAATGTTAATGAAAAAAATAAAATTGTTGACACAGCATCAGAGAAAGGTACAGGGCTTGGATTAGTTCTTTGCAAAGAATTCATTGAAAAAAATGGAGGCAGCATATGGGCTGAAAGTGAATTGAATAAAGGCAGCCATTTTATATTCACATTGCCTAAGCCTTAGGTAAGTGAATAGTGAATGGAAGGCAAAAGGCAAAAGGCGAAAGGCGCAGGGCCGTCGGGCTTACATATAACGATTAATGGATAACGATTGTGAATGATGAACGACCTTCAAGAGTCCGAAGGACCTGGAAGAGTCATGGTTAAAAAACGATGAAGGATGAAGGAATGTGGATTAAGCTTAAATTGAGGACGAAGGGCAAGTAAGACGAAGCTCCCTGCCCGAAGGACTTCGGTCGGGCGGGCGGTTCGTCATTTTAGACAAAGCAAGCGAAAGAGCGAAGAAGATATTGAGTGATGGAGTGAAAGGGAGACTACGAGACCTAGAGACTGGGAGAAAGAAGAGATTTCGAATTTTATATTTTATGTTTCACCTGTAGACATATATTAGGACAAGACAGTGAATTTTCGATTGTGGTTTGGGGACTGGGGATTTATGATTGATGATGCCTGATATAAACCAACTTTAAACTTTTTGTTATCAGTAAGTCTACGAATATTGTTATTAAATTCTTGTAAGCTGTTGGTAAAATAAAAAAAATATTTACCGGTTAATAATTGCCGTATATCAAAAAATTAAATTGAAATACTTGAAAATGAAGTAACTTTATAGTATATTGAATGAAAATTCTGTTTTCAATTAAAGTTAACTATCTTACCAGGTATGAAATTGATTAACAATTCGATGCATTTATTGCTATGTTTAGCATTATTGTTATCTGCGCTAAATACTTATGGTCAGAAACCGGCCGAAATACAAAACACCAGTCTTACACTCGACAATAACCAGCTGGTAATAACATATGACCTGGCTAATACAAAATCAGGTGAAAAATATTATATATGGGTAGAAATTAAAGATAAGGAAGGGAATAAATTAGAGCCGAAATATTTGTCAGGCCAGGTCGGTAATGATATTATCGGCGGTAAAAACCTGATTATCGTATGGGATTATACCCGGGAAGATTTCGAAGTTGATGCAAAAATCAATGTTCAGGTTAAAGCAAGACTACTGTTAAAAGCATACCCTTCTTATGGAAGTGTTCTTTTCTCATCAGTGGTATTTCCGGGATGGGGCCTGAGCAAAATTGATAACAAAAAAACCTATTTGTTGATGGGTGCCGCAGGCTATGGCTCTATTGCAGCATCTTATGTTTTTTATTCAAAGTCAAGAAAAACATATGATAATTATAAGGACTCTGATATTACATCCGAAAGGGATGCTTTGTATGATGAATTTACAAAACAGAACAATATGTCAAATGTATTTGCCATTACTGCTGCCTCAATATGGGCTGTTAATATAATCTGGACCTCGGTCAAATATTTCAATAATAAAAATAAGCCGCTTACTTATGTTCAACCCAAATATTCTATAGGTTATACGGTTGACAATTATAGCAAGGCCCCGGCAATCATTTTCCGGTACCGGTTTTAATAATATAATGAAAAAAGCATGTAATTAAACACCTAAAGAGATGAAGTCCATAATAAGTTCTATACTGTTTGTTCTTCTTATATCTCCAGTTCATTCCCAGGTAATAAGCGGAGAGCAAAAATCGATTTCACTAACCAAAAAAAAAGAACAAAAAGTTGAGGAAATTAAGTTATTTCCGCAATTACAGATTGAAAATACAAGATTCACAAATGATAATCACAATAATTTCCTGGAGGCTAAGGAAAATGCCATTCTGGAAATCAGTATTCGCAATAATGGCAATGGTATTGCCAAAGGTGTTGAGTTAAGAATCTCAAACGAAAACAAAAGTTTCAAGGGACTTGATTTTGTTCCTTCCCAGATAGTTGGTGATATACATCCTAATGAGATCAGGAAGGTTAGTCTTGTTATTTCCGGAAATAACAAGTTACAGGAAGGACTTGCAAGGTTAAAAATTGAGGTTATTGAAAAAAACGGGTTTAATACCTCGCCGGTTAACTTTGAGATTAGAACAAGACCGAAGGCTTTACCAATGGCATTAAACTGGAAATCTCCACACATTCCCGACTCATCAGTATATAACAGAACCTTTGCGGTAAGTGTTATCATACAATCCGGCTCAGAAATAAAGAACATTAACTTTTTCAATAACAGGCTGGCCCAGGATCCTGATTATAAAATAACGAACATAAATGGCGACTTTCTGTTGGAATATGACCAGAACCTGTATGAGGGAGAAAATGCTTTGAAGATACATATTGAAAATGAAGAGGGACTAACCATTGATAAAACCAGGAATATTTCGTTCATAAACGAGAAACGTCTCGCCCTTGTCATTGGGAATGCTGATTATCTTCGCGGCGGATCTTTATTTAACCCTGTAAATGACGCGATAGCCATGGCAGAAGTTTTAAAGAGTGTCGGATTCGACGTCATGATATTTAAAAATACCTCTCAGAAGGAGATGAAAAAAGCAATTGATGAATTTGGAGTCAGGCTTAGAGATTATGATATAGCGTTATTCTATTATGCAGGGCATGGCATTCAGTCTGACGGCCGTAATTACCTTATTCCCGTTGAAGCCCAGTTGAAATCGCTCAATGATGTGGAATATGATTGTGTAAGGGCAGGCAGGGTGCTTAGCAAAATGGAATATGCAGCCACCGATGTAAATATGATAATACTTGATGCTTGCAGGGACAATCCTTTTGAACGAAGCTGGTCGAGGTCAGGATCAGGCAAAGGCCTTGCATTTATGGGTGCACCATCGGGATCACTTATTGCTTATGCAACATCACCTGGAAATACTGCTGCCGACGGCACAGGTAAAAACGGACTCTACACTTCAGCTTTGCTTAAATATATTCAGGTGAAAGGTTTACAAATTGAAGATGTATTTAAAAGTGTAAGAAATGAAGTTGAAAATCTCTCTGGAGGAATGCAAACACCATGGGAAACCACATCTCTTAAAGGACGTTTCTATTTTAAGAGATAAAACACAAATAAAGTCATTGTTTTGAGAAAGTTAAGTCACATTATTTTTATCGTTTTGGTTTTTACCCTGATACTTTCTCTTACAGGAACTTTTTCCTGTAAAAAGGAAACTGAAAGAATCATGAAAGTACTGATTGACAGCATTGGAGGTATTTTTTTTACATCTGCCAATGCGTACGGCTCAATAATTGATATTGGGCAGGGCGTAGAGCAACATGGCCATTGCTGGTCATCATCAACAAGTCCCACGCTGGAAAATTGTGGTGAAAACAGAACCCAGCTTGGCAAGGCTGACAGACCGCGTCAATTCTCAAGCCACCTTTCCCCTCTGTCGCCAAATATTGAATATCATGTAAGAGCATACGTAAAAAACGGTGAAGCAATTGTATACAGTAAAGATATGATATTCGGAACTATGGCCGCCGCATTACCTGGTGTGATTACAGGAGCAGTTATAGAGTTTTTGATGAGATCAGCAGTTGTTGAGGCTGAGATAGTTAATATAGGAGAGGGTACCGAAGTTATTATTGAACACGGCCACTGCTGGTCAAGTGAAACCTCCACTCCTACCATTGAAAACGATAAAACTACGTTAGGAGAGAGATCCAGCACTGGAATGTTTACAAGCGAATTTGGTGATTTAACACGCGGAACACTTTATTATGTAAGAGCTTATGCAACGAACATATCAGGAACTGCATATGGAGAAACTGTTACCTTTACCACAACCAATTTCCCTTCTGTAGCTACCGCATATGTCACCGAGATCACCACAAACTCAGCAATAATTGGCGGAACTATTCTGGATGAAGGGGGAAAACCCATTTTAGCAAAAGGAATATGCTGGAGTCCGAATCCTGATCCTGACCTGACTGATAACCATACTGATGAGGGCTCCGGGCCAAATGCTTTTGAAAGTATCATCCCGGAACTTTTACCAGGCACTCAATATCACGCAAGAGCATACGCAACAAATATTAACGGAACAGGTTATGGTGATAACTTCCCTTTTACAACAGAATCCTTTGTTTGCGGTACACGTTTTACTGATGAACGGGATGGGAAATCGTACTTAACTGTACAAATAGGTGATCAGTGCTGGATGGCTCAAAACCTGAATCATGGGATGAGTATTAATTCTTCAACATCTCAGACAGATAACCAGATCATTGAAAAATATTGCTATGATAATGATAAGGGGAATTGTGATCTGTATGGCGGGATCTATCAATGGGACGAACTGATGCAGTATACAACCATGGAATCAACAAAAGGCGTTTGTCCGGATGGCTGGCATGTTCCATCTGATTATGAATGGAAAGTTCTGGAAATGTCTCAAGGTATGAGCCAGGAATCTGCCGATAGTGCAGGCTGGAGGGGAACCGATGAAGGTGGAAAACTAAAAGCAACAGGAACTTCGTTCTGGAATTCTCCAAATGAGGGCGCTACAAATACTTCTATTTTCACTGCATTACCATCGGGAATGAGCTGGGAAGATGGAAGTTTTAGTGGCATGGGGGAATCTGCAGTTTTTTGGACATCTACTCTATTTGTTGTTGACACACATGTCCTGTATCGTTATCTTCATTATAATTCCAGCAAAATCAGCAGATTGGATGGAAGCC
>JAUWMO010000221.1 GCA_030613125.1 Bacteroidota bacterium
CAGAACAATCTCCGGAATATAGAGATGAACTGGAAAACGGATAAATCTAAACATAATGTGCCATTTGAAGAGTTTAAAACCTTGGTGAAACGGGATGATATTCCTCCTATTGATACACCAAGGTTCTGGGAAAAAGAAAAATCCATGCAGGCTTTTTTTGAACATGAACCTGTAATTGCGGTGGAAATAAACAATGAAGCTAAAGCCTATCCACTCAGTGTATTGATGTACCATGAAATTGCCAATGATCTTGTGGGAGGTGTCCCTGTTTCAGTAACATATTGCCCCTTATGCAATGCCGCCATCGTTTTTGACAGAAGGCTGGATTTCAAGGGACATCAATATCTGCTCGATTTTGGTGTTTCAGGTATGCTGAGAAAAAGTGACCTCGTAATGTGGGATCGTCAAACCGAGAGCTGGTGGCAGCAATTTACAGGAGAAGCTCTGGTGGGAGAACTTACCGGTGCACAGCTCGATTTGGTTTCTTCAATGCTCATTTCGTTAAAGGATTTTTTCGAAAACTATCCCAATGGGGAAGTCCTGTCTACCGAAACCGGGCATTTCAGGAAATATGGCACCAATCCTTACACAGGTTATGATAATCCGGAAAACAAACAACCTCGCCTTTTTGATGAAACGGTTGATGAAAAGCTTCCGGCCATGGAACGGGTTATAGACGTGCAAATAGAAGGGCAATACAAGATTTACCCTTTCTCGGCCATTCAGAAAAAACATGTCATTAATGATGTATTCAATGATGAAGCTATAGTGCTCCTTTTTGCTTCGAAGACTGTATCTGTACTGGATAAGGCAAATATAACCGAATCAAAAGAGATTGGTTCTGTCACGGTATTTACTTCCCGTATTGATTATAAGATACTGAGCTTCCAAAAGGCAGGAAATAATTTTGTGGATGAGCAAACACTTTCAACATGGAGCATCACAGGTAAATGTATCAAAGGTGCTTACAAAGGGCGGGAACTTCGCCCCATCACTCATGGAAATCATTTTGCCTTTTCCTGGTTTGCATTTCATCCTGATTGTGAAATCTATAAGATTGATTAAGAAAAATTATTTTATTTTTTTGTCAGGTTTTTATCTGTTCCACGACTATTGACAAAATCACTCGTGTTAAATGTAAGATTTGATAGAATCTAATTTAATGTAAATGAAAACAACAGCAAAAAAGAATTTAAAACAATTGATGGACCTGCTGAATTCCATCAGTGAGTCAGATTATACAAAAGAAACCGATGTTCTTTCCGGGGCTACTGTTGGCCAGCATATCAGGCATATCCTGGAGTTTTATCTTTTATTGGTTTCTGGTAGTTTTACTGGTACCATTTGTTACGATAAACGTCAACGGGATCTGCGGATTGAAAATAATCCCTCGTTCGCCAAAGAAACAATTGAGAGGTTATTACCAGCAATAGACACCATTAAAGAAGAAGACCAAATAATATTAGAAGCCGATTATACAATTGACAGTAAATCCGTGAATGCTATCAAAAGTACCGCAGGCAGGGAACTTGCTTATTGTATTGAACACAGTATCCATCACCAGGCAATCATTAAAGCAGGATTAATTACAATGGGATTATCGGATATTACAGATGAGCATTTCGGAGTAGCATATTCTACCATCCGTTACCGTGATAATTCATGTGCACAGTAAGCTACATACCAATTGTTCAGAATAATAACTTTATTCTGACCTCAAATCGTGATGAAAAGGTTTTCAGGCCTGCCATTGCCCCGGCAACCTATGAAATTGGGGATGTACTTATTTGCTATCCCAAAGACTCAAAAGCTGGCGGATCGTGGATTGCCATGAACAACAAGGGCCGCATATGCTGTCTTCTTAACGGAGCTTTTGAAGCACATCAGAAACAAAACTTTCATACAGTAAGCAGAGGGAAAATACCCATTGAACTTGCTTCTTCTTTTTTGGAAGCACAGGAATATTTTAAGGGGAAGGATTTATCCTGTGTTGAACCCTTTACTCTGATAACCATTGACATAAATAACAGTAAGATCAAAGGTTTCAGTGAATTTATCTGGGATGGTAATACAAAGCATTTTAGGGAACTGGATAATAAACATCCATATATCTGGTCATCAGTGACTTTATATAGTGAGGAGGACAGAGATCAGAGAATAAAATGGTTTAACCAGTTTTTATTAAATACCATGGAAAATGTCTCTCCTGAAAAAGTACTTGCATTTCATTCAGGCACACATACAACCGATCAGGCAATAAACGTGGTAATGGAACGGGTTGGAGGATTAAAAACAGTAAGTATTACACAGGTTATACCAAATGGAAATTACCTTTTAATGAAGTATTCCGACCTTATTGAAAACACATTTCATGAGATTGAACTATGAGTTCCCCAAAAAAAGATACCGGATTCGCTATTGCCCTTGCATGGCCTCAAACCTATTGTAAACAGCCTGGATCATGGTATGATCCCCTGACACTATGGTTGGGAATTAATAAGAATAATTATTACAGAATCGGACATGCCGCAATAGTATTGATTGATATTGAAAACAAAAAATGTCATTATTTTGATTTTGGAAGATACCATTCTCCTTTTCAGTATGGTAGGGTGCGCAGCGTTGAAACCGATTTTGATCTTGAAATTAAAACCACTCCGGTGATTTCTGCTGATAATAAATCAATTATTAATTTCAGGGAGATCGTATCGGAGTTACAACATAACACTGCTTGTCATGGTGAAGGAAAAATATATGCTTCGTATTGTTATATCAATTTCCTTTCTGCCTTCAATAAAGCTCTTCAGATGCAACAGGCAAGCCCAATCCCTTATGGACCATTCCAATACAAAGGAAGTAACTGTTCCCGGTTTGTTAATACTGTGATCCTGGCCGGGAAACCCCGCTTAAAATCTATAATCAGATTAAAATATTTTGTGCCACTTACCCCAACCCCCCTGAATAATGTAAAATCGCTTGACCACAGTCTTATATTGCCAGATTTAGTAAATGTTGTACCTTTTCCGGCAGTTCAAAGACTTGACAAAAAGCTTATAAAAAAGACTCTAAAACAACCTGTAAGAAATCCCAATATTCCTGCAAATGCTCAATGGCTCGGTGGAGAAGGTGCAGGTTCCTGGTTCGGTTTCAAATTTGCTAAATCGTTGTTAAAGGTTACCAGGTATTCTCCTGAAGGTGTGATTGAATGCTTCGGCCTGTTTAAAAACAGTACTGGTGAAAATATTATTTATGACCAAAAATTTCTAGTTACTTACCCCAGTAATTGTAAAGTAATTACACTTACTCAAGCCAATAGAAATCTGATGTTTATGAGGGCATCTATATAATTACATTTATTTAGGTCAAAATAAAGGTTCTTCAGGATAATACGTAATTATCTTGGAAGGTTGGAATATTGCGTATATTTAAATTATTCGAAATAAAAATCAATTCATGATAAAAAAATGAATAAACGTAAATCTGTTATTTCAGTTTTTGCCCTTTTTATTATTTGTAGTACTGTCGTTGCTCAAAACCATGAGTTCACCCGGCAGGATACCCTTCGGGGCTCAATTACACCCGAAAGAGCGTGGTGGGATCTTACATATTACCATCTGGATGTAAATGTTGATCCTTCTGACAGCAGCCTTAACGGTAGCGTCATAATTCAGTATAAAGTCGTGGTACCAGGTAACCGGATGCAGATCGATCTTCAACCACCTATGACTGTTACAAGTGTAATTCAAAATAATAAGGATCTGAAGGTAAATCAGGACGAAAATGTCTGGTATGTGGAAATGCAGGAAGACCAACATGTTAGATCAGTAAAAAAAATAAAAGTTTATTACAATGGTAAGCCAAAGGTCAGTTACAGACCTCCATGGGATGGAGGAATAGCATGGAAATCTGATAACAGGGGGAATGCTTTCATTGCTTCTGCCTGCCAGGGAGAAGGAGCAAGCCTGTGGTGGCCCTGCAAAGACCATATGTATGATGAACCCGACAGTATGCTCATCAGTGTAACAACTCCCGGTAATCTTATGGATGTTTCGAATGGTCGCTTCCGGGGAATGAAACAGAACAAAAACGGTACGAAAACATGGTTCTGGTTTGTTGTAAATCCGATAAACAACTATGGAGTAAATATTAATGTTGGTGATTATGTTCATTTTGGAGAGGTTTATAACGGAGAGCTCGGAAAACTTGATTGTGACTATTATGTAATACGAGACAATCTTGAAAAGGCAAAGGAACATTTTAAGCAGGTTCCGATGATGCTGGAAGCATTTGAGCATTGGTTTGGTCCTTATCCATTTTATGAGGATGGTTACAAACTGGTTGAGGTTCCATATCCCGGAATGGAGCATCAGAGTTCTGTTACCTATGGCAATGGTTTTAAGAACGGATTTGGCGGAAGAGATATTAGCCGTAGTGGCTGGGGTGATAAATTTGATTTCATAATTATCCATGAATCAGGCCATGAATGGTTTGCAAACAATATTACATATAAAGACATTGCTGATATGTGGATCCACGAAAGCTTTATTGCTTATTCAGAAGGGATTTTTGTTGAATATTTTTTCGGGAAGGAAGCAGGCAGTGAGTATCTGAGGGGAGTAAGGTCCAACATAAAAAACAACAGACCCATTATAGGTGAGTATGATGTTAATTATGCTGGTTCAGGGGATATGTATCCAAAAGGTGCAAACATGCTCCATACCCTTCGGCAATTAATAAACAATGATGAACTGTGGCGGGATATACTGAGAGGTCTGAACAAAACTTTCTGGCATCAGACGGTTACAACCAAACAAATTGAAAATTATATTAATGAGCATACTGAATTTGACCTTTTTTACTTTTTCGATCAGTATTTAAGGGATGTGCATATTCCAACCCTTGAATACAGGTTTGTCAATAATCAATTAATGTACAGGTGGAGAAATTGTATCAGAGGCTTTGACATGTCCCTTAAAGTAATGTTGAATGGAAAAGAAATCTGGCTGAAACCAAAAACAAGATGGTCAACTCTGAATGATATTGAATCAGGGACACTGGTAATTGATAAGGATTTTTATGTTGCCGGATTTGACCTGACCAGTCTGTAACACAATAACCTACTTTTTAATTTCAGTTCTATCTACTATTACGTCATAACTTTTTGGTTTCAGTAATCTATTCATATCTGATGCTTTCAACCGGATTTCTATATGCTGCTTTTATTGACTGATAACTTACTGTAAATAAAACAATAAATATTGTAGCTAATAATACTGCTATAAAAATCCACCAATCAATATCAACCTTATAAGCAAAATTATTTAACCATTTATGTATAAGGAATAATGAAATCGGTGTAGCCAGAAGAAAAGCGATACTTATCCAAATAATAAACTGGCTGTTATACAAAAAAATAATATCTAAAACTGTCGCACCATTTATTCTTCGTATTCCCATCTCTTTGGTGCGCATTTCGATAAAATACATAATTAAGCCAACCAGACCCAGGCATGCAATAATAATTGTCAAAACAGAAATAATAGTAAGTACCTTTATTTGGAAAATTTCCCTCTTATATAGTTCTATATAAATATCATTAACAAAATCATAAGTAAAAGGATAATCAGGATAAATACAATCCCAAGTATCCTTAACATAATCTAATGCATCTGAAAAATTCCTTTCATCTATTTTAATTGAAAAACAAAAGTGCCACATAGGTTTTTGAAACATTACCAAAGGTTTGATTTCTTTCGTCATAGTATATGAGTGGAAATCTTTAGATACTCCCACAATCTTACCTCCATTGAGAATCCCTGGTATATGAAAGATCAGTTTGAATGGTTTATCAATGACTTCCCCAG
>JAUWMO010000162.1 GCA_030613125.1 Bacteroidota bacterium
ATTTTGTGTATGGTTACATTATCTAAATCAGGAACTTCAATCTTTTCTTCAGAAGGTGCAGGTGTATTCATAACCCTGGAAATAGCCCTCCCAAAAGCTACCTCATAGGGAAAGTTGACGTGTCCTTTTTCCAGAAATTCCTTTATCTCCTCTTTCACATTAAGCACAGATGGTAATACCGGGAAGATAGGCTTTTTACACGTTAATATTTTTTCATGCAGGAGGTCATAAACATTATTTATCGGGAACAATCCCGGACTTCCAAAGATAACAACCATAGCATTAATTTGGTGGAAATCATTTTCACATGCATCAATTATGGTTCCAAGTTGGTCGGCAGTACCCGTGGCCATAAAATCAATTGGATTGGAGACAGATGAGCCCGGAAAAAGCTTTGCCAGTAAAGAATCTGCAGCAGTTCCCTCAATAGCCGGAACTCTAAGGCCTCCTTCTGATAAGGCATCGGTTAGCATTACAGCAGGTCCTCCGGCATGTGTGATCACTGCAAAATTCTTACCCTCAGGTATATCATGCATAAATACTGAGGCGACAGAGGTAAGTTCTTCCCGACTGAAACACCGTACAATTCCTGCTTTCCTGAAGAGGGCACTAACAGCTGAATCGGAAGAAGCCAAAGCTCCGGTATGAGATGAAGCAGCGCGGCTCCCGGCAACTGAGCTGCCAGCCTTAATAGCAGCAATCCTGCACCCCTTTCTCACCAGAGATGAAGCATGCTTAAGCAGCATATCAGGGTCCTTAATGCTTTCAAGATAAAGAAGTTTTATCTTCGGGCTGGTTTCAGGATCAAAATGTTCATCAAGGTGCTTTAATACATCCTCCACACCAATTTGTGCACTGTTCCCGACTGAAAATACATTTGAGAATGATAATCCGTTAGGTATTCCTGCCTCCATGATGTAAACTGCTGTAGCCCCGGAACCTGAAATAAAATCAACTCCCTGTGGATCAGGTTCAGGAATTGGAACAGTAAATACCCCGTGATAATTCTGGTTCAGAAACCCAATACAGTTGGGACCGATAAGGCAACTAAACGTGTCGTTAACAATTTCGACTATCTGCCTCTCAAGTTCTGCACCCTCCTCATTCTCCTCACCAAATCCGGCAGATATAATTATAAAAGCCCGGGTTTTTTTCTTCTTCGCAAGAAATTCTACCGTAGAAGGACAATGTTTAGCAGCAATTGCAAGAATTGCAAGATCAACATCCGGCATTTCTGCAGGGTCCCGAAAAGATATTACACCCTGTATCTTATCAGCCTTTGGATTAAGAACATACAGGGCTCCCCTGTATCCTCCGTCCAGAATATTTTTCAGGATTTTTCCGCCTGGCTTTGAGATATCCTCTGAACCTCCAACAACTATAATGCTTTCAGGATTGAGCAATTGCCGGTTTATCATATTCTGAAAATTTTACAGGTTATTGCCAAAGTTAATATAATGATGAAACATAAACATTGTTATAAAGCATCTAATGAGTCCCGGCCTTAATTTCAGATATAACCTAAATTTCTGATAATCTTCCAGTGAGTTAGTACTCAAAAAATTAAAAGGACAGGGTTTGATAGTAATAAAAAATTTATAAATTCGAACTTTCCTAATTATTTATATTTTATTATTCATGAATCGAACAGTTGTCCTTTCAGTAATGGTTTTACTGAACCTCAATCTTTTTGCCCAGAAAACTCTCAATTATTACCTGCCATCTGATATAAGTTATGACCCTTCTGTTCCCACTCCGGAATCGGTTATTGGTCACCAGGTTGGTGAGTGGCTGGTTACCCATGACAAGCTGGTTCAATATATGAAAGCTATTGCTGAATCTTCCAACCGGGCTGTTTTACAGGAATATGGACACACCTATGAAAACCGGCCGTTACTTCATTTAATTTTCACGAGCCCTGAAAACCATAAGAAGATTAACCAGATAAAAGCTGAACATCAAAGATTATCTGACCCTGCCACTTCAGGAGACCTTGATACTGATGATATGCCTGTTATTGTATTACTTGGATATTCCGTGCATGGAAATGAATCAAGCGGAGCAAATTCTTCTCTCCTTTCAGCCTACTATCTTGCAGCTGCTCAAGGAGATAAAATTAATAACATGCTTGAAAACAGTGTAATTATTATTGATCCTTGTCTCAATCCCGATGGATTAACCAGGTTCACAACCTGGGCCAACATGCATAAGGGACAAATTATTTCAAATGATCCAAATAACAGGGCATTTAATGAAGTCTGGCCTGGTGGCAGGACTAATCATTACTGGTTTGACCTGAACAGGGACTATGTACTTTTAACCAACCCGGAAAGCCGGGGAAAAGTAAGGGAATTACAGGATTGGAAACCAAATATTGTTACTGATCACCATGAAATGGGATCTAATTCAACTTTTTTCTTTCAACCCGGAGTTCCAAGCAGAAATAATCCTCTTACACCGGATAAGAACTACGATCTTACAAAAAAAATTGCTTCATATCATGCGAAAGCATTAGATAAAATTGGATCTCTATATTTTTCTGAAGAGGTTTTTGATGATTATTATTTTGGAAAGGGGTCATCCTATCCTGACATAAACGCGGGTGTGGGCATTCTATTTGAACAGGCCAGTGTTCGCGGCTTTGAAAGAGAATCATCGAATGGAATACTAACTTTCCCTTTTGCAATAAAAAATCAGTTTACTGTAACATTATCCACCCTTGAGGCAGCTCAGGATTTAAGATCAGAACTTCTGAAATATCAAATAGAATTTTATAACAGTGCTTTTAAAGATGCTGATACATACTATGTTAAGGCATATGTTTTTGGTAACATTTATGACCATGGAAGAACATATGAATTTCTAAAGATCCTGAATGGTCATCAAATAGAAGTTTACCATCTAAAAGACAGTTACAGCAGCGGACATAAAAGGTTTGAGAAGAATTCCTCCTATGTTATTCCGCTTAATCAAAAGAATTACAGACTGATAAAGGCATTGTTTGAGAAAGTTACCTATTTCAGAGATACTACCTTTTATGATGTTTCCACCTGGAATCTTCCACTGTCATTTAATATGCCGTATACCGAAGTTGCCAGTTTGAAAACATTGTCAGGGATTAAGGGCGTGCTTATTGAACAAGTTGAATTTATTCCGGGGAAAATTTCAGGAACAAAAGATCCGTATGCCTGGAGTTTCAGATGGGATGAATATTATGCGCCACGAGCCCTTTCGGAAATATTATCAGCCGGACTCACAGTAAAGGTTGCTACCAGGAAATTTATTTATACAGATGATCAACTTTCTGAAAGTTTTGGATATGGGACTATTTTAATACCGGTCCGAAACCAGGATTTGTCAGCCGGGAAAATTAAAACGCTCATGAAAAAAGTATCCCTAAGGGACGGAATAGAAGTTTATGCACTTCAAACCGGATGGACAACAGAAGGTATTGACCTTGGCAGCGGTAGTTTCTCAATAATAAAAAAACCTGAGATTCTTATGCTTGTTGGTAATGGCTCAAGCAGCAGGGATGCCGGGGAAATCTGGCATTTATTTGACACAAGGTATTCCACACCGATTACCATGATTGATGTTAACCGTTTTAACAGGGCTGATCTGAAACGGTATAATACCATTATTTTACCGGGAGGCTCTCTAAATGTTATCGGAGAATCCGGGATTAAATCACTCTCTGATTGGATCCAAAAGGGCGGAACATTGATTGCCTATAAAGATGCTTCCAGGTGGATATCTTCCAGGGGATTATCAAAGGTTAAATTCAAAAAACCGGTACCTGCTGATTCATTAAATATCTACAGATATGTGGATAAACGAAAAATATCTGATATCCAGCGCATTAGTGGAGCTATATTTGAAATTGATATGGATCTTACTCATCCCCTTGCTTATGGATATCATCAAAGTATTATACCTGTTTTTAAAACCGGATCGACTGTGGCTGAATTGCCAAAAAACCCTTTTAGCACTCCATTAAGGTTTACTGAAAATCCTTTAGTTAGCGGTTATGTTTCTGAAGAAAACAAACAAAGGATTGCAGGTTCACCATTTGTTATTGTGGAAGAGTCAGGCAGGGGAAGGATAATCTCTATTCATGATAATACTAATTTCAGGGGAGTGTGGTATGGCACGAACAAGATATTTGCCAACGCAGTATTTTTTGGTCATGTACTAAGCAGCTCATCAAGATACTGATTTGTCAGGATTACCCTAACTATTCAAATATTGAGCCCACTCCAAAAAATATTAAACAACGAATTTTGCCACTTCCATAGGAATGCCTTTGGCATAAGGCACCCCGGTACAGTCATTCCTTACGGGGCAGGCTAAGACACCAAGATTCACAAAGAAAAGATATGTGAATACTTTGTATGTACCTCGTTTTCCAATTTCAGGAATAATGTTGCAGAATCTTTATTTATCATTATTTTTGCCAATAAAAGTATACTACATTCTAATTTTTAACTTATGAAAAAGAGAATTACAATTTTTGCCTTTATAGTATTTTTAATGTCTGCAAGTGTTTCTGCTCAGGATTCAGGATTTGGTTTAGGTGTTAACCTTTCTTATCCTTTTGGAGTCAGCCTGAAATATTGGTTGGCTGATAATTCAGCCCTTGATGCCGGAATCGGATTTCCTGTTTATGGTTATTATCATACCGGAGCTGCAAGTGTCAGCACACATGTCGACTACCTCTGGCATTTCTTTGATCTTTTCCCTGTTCCCTCCGGAAAGCTTCCTTTGTATGTAGGACCCGGATTACAACTGAGTTTTGGTAATCATTTTTATTTTGGAGTAAGAGGGGCTGTAGGGGTCGCGTATTTGTTTGAAGATATCCCGCTTGACATCTTTCTGGAACTTGCTCCCGGTGTTAATTTTACACCTGATGTTGATTTTACATTTGGTGCTGGTACTGGTGCCCGTTGGTATTTCTGATCTGAAAGATAGTTTATAAATATTATATTCTACTTCCGTAGACTGGCAAACTCTTTTACAAAATATGCTACCTTTTCGAGGGAGGTGAGCATATCATACTCCTCAAGATAAACATCAGGTGGAACTGTAAGAGGGATGTGAGTAAAGTTAAAGATTCCTTTAATTCCGTTATTCACAAGTTCTTTGGCAACTTCTTTTGCAGAGGCCTGGGGAACAGTCATTACCCCTATTGAGATATTTTTAGATTTGATGGTCTCTTTCATTTCAGAAACTGAATAGCATTTTACACCTTCGACAGTTGTCCCAATTTTACCAGGATCAATATCAAAAGAGGCTACAACATGAAGTTTGGGACGTAATCCGCTGAGATAATAAGTTAATGCAGTTCCAAGATTTCCCATTCCAACAATAGCCACATTTTGTCCCTTTGAACTATCAAGCCGTTTCCCAATAACCTCTATGAGTTTACGTACCGGATACCCTTTACGATATACACTTGAATAACCAAGTAACATAAGATCACGCCTTACTTGTACTGCAGTAATATTAAGTATTTCAGCCAGTTCATGCGAAAAAATATATTCCTTGCCGTCATCAAGTGAATTTAACAGCCTCCGTCTATACTGGCTCAAACGTTCAACAGTTTTTCCGGGAAGAGTTTCCATTGATATATTTTAATGTGAAATAATTAACAAATTTAAATTATAATGCATCTATTGCATAGATTATTAATGATTTTTTAGTCATATAAAAGGGAATATATAAACTTCAAATAATTCACAATATTAATTATATGTAATATGAATTACATAAATAATTCTTATTACCCAATCTGTTATATAGTAATTATATATATTACAGAATTTTTAACTACGTATTATAATACGTATTATACTACGTCCTCAAATTCGCAGGTTCCCTCGATAAAGGTTTTTTTACGATAGT
This sequence comes from Bacteroidota bacterium, assembly GCA_030613125.1. Classification (GTDB taxonomy): domain Bacteria; phylum Bacteroidota; class Bacteroidia; order Bacteroidales; family VadinHA17; genus JAUWMO01. The sequence goes on from JAUWMO010000162.1 coordinate 5,902, forward strand.
TTGATCTTGTTTTTAATACAAATATACATTCCTGATGCACATATTAGATAAAAACATGATCAAGTAGACTGATTTGATCAATGTAATAGGTATTTTTTCACATTTTTATGTTATTTCTGATATTTTTCGCATAATCTATCTAATAACCCAAAGGATTACCTGATATAATATTTTTATATAACGACTTTTGTCCTGTTAAGGATCGGCTAAGAGTTTTTCATAAGGTCTTGTTGTGTATATTTTCAGGATATTTCTTCTGCCTTGCCTGATCCACTTAGCAGATACATTTACAAAAAACAAGATAAATCGTTTAATCCTGGTATTCTCATCTAACTCTTTAAAGTATTTGCCAATAGATTTTAACATCCAATAATATATTACTGCTGCCATTGCTGTAAATATGAGATACACTGTATTCTGTGCCAATGTGTCAAAGGGCGGATGCGACCAGTTAAAATCATTTTTTAACCGATCAAAATTTTGTTCTGCTGAACCACGCTGGTTATAAAATTTTATGACTTCTATAGCCGTAGAGTCATAATCTGTGGTTAATATGGAGTAATACCTGTACTCACCTTCAAAAAGATCTAAATTTTCTCCCGGCTCCCTTTTATGCCTGTAAAGAATAAGCCTGCAAGGATTATCTAATGAGTCTTTTCCAGGAGCATACCATGGTTGATCCCAATATTCAACATGTACTTTTTTTGATAGCTTTCCCTTTTCCCATTTTATATCGTTTTGCAAAAGATCCCTTATGCTTTCAGTATCCTTACCCCGGATGTAATAAATAATTCCCTTTTCCCTGAGATATTTCATCACATCTCCCTGATAGCCTGCCGTATCTATGCGTATATACTTTATTTTTACTTCTTCTCCTTCTAACGATACTATTCCTCTATCCAGTGTTTCTTTCATTTGATAGATCGAGGGCGAGTTGCCATTGCGTCCTTCTATATATACAGGATACTTCCCAATAAACATTATTCCGGGTTGATATCCACATCCGTCTTTATAAGCACGGTTGCTATCTCCCTTAGTGGTCACTATAATTGTATTATCATAATCCAGAGTTTGTCCTTGTATTTTCCACTGGGGGTTTAATGCTGTGCCTAACTTTATCAATGCCTGGTTTAGCATTGTGTTTATATTGAAATAGTGGATAACACCTTGTCCTTTGGTATTGATAACATTCTGTTCTGCAAGTTGCTTACTACGGTATTTTATTACATCAGGGCTAGGTAATTCCAAAACTCCAGGCTTATTTACTTGACTGCGAACAAAATTTAAATCCTCTAAAAAGCCAGCTCCACTATAGATACTGTAACTTAACCCGAGGATAATGTCACTGTCATTATAGACAGCCTGTGGATGACGACCAGGTAAGTTGTTGTTTATCAGCTTATCTATCCCTTTTTGATTGATCAATTCGTGGATAAAATAAACTCCGCCTTGGTTTATTATCTGATTCTTTGTATCTTTAACTATTGAAATCATATTTTTGATTTTTTAAAAAGGTGTAAGTTTCCCTGTTAGAGGTTTACACCTTTTTTCGTTTACACTTATTTAGGTGAATATTTATCTTAAAGATAACAATATAATCGATTGATACAAAATATATTAA
>JAUWMO010000062.1 GCA_030613125.1 Bacteroidota bacterium
CAGGTCGGAGTGTGAATACGCTGCCTTACCAGAAGGTTATCCCAGTGTGAAAAACTTCCCGAAGGCTCTTGATCTTAAAGTCAATTCCGTTACCGGAGTTTATGACGTGGTTGCCCTGTATAACTGGTCCGGCGAATCAGCAGTCAGGTCCGTTTCTATCGGCGAGGACCTCGGACTATGTACCAAAAAACATTATCTCGTTTTTGACTTTTGGAACCAACGTTTCTCAGGTATATTCAAAGATCAGATCCAGGCTGAAGTACCGCCACACGGTACATCTGTTTTTATCGTCAGACCATTGCAAGCCGGTCCGCAATTATTAGCTACCTCGCGCCACATAACAGGAGCCTATAGCATTAAACAACTTGCCTGGGATCAATCCAAATCTGCCATGAACGGTCTCTCCGAAACTGTACCAGGTGCAAAATACTCCTTGTTTATTTATGTGCCTGATGAAATAGTCTTATCCAAGGCTGATTCCGATACCAAAATTCTTTCTAGCAAGCTCGAAAACAACTTGCTTGAGGTAGCCTTTAAAGGTAAGAAAACATCCATAAAATGGACTTTACATTTCACTAACAAACAAATTCAAAAATGAAATTAAGAAACATTATTTTAGTCTTAATGGCAATACCTGTATTGCAGTTTTGCCATCCTGCAGAACAATCTGAAAACAAAGCAAACAAGCCGAATATCGTATTCATTTTTGCTGATGACCTTGGTTACGGGGACTTGAGCTGCTTTGGTTCAACGAAAATCAAAACACCCAATCTGGACAAGATTGCTGCAAACGGCATTAAGTTTACGTCATTCTATTCCGTTTCTCCGGTATGCAGTCCTTCCAGGGCTGGACTTATGACAGGAAGGTACCCGATCCGCATGGGTATTCACCACGTTTTCTTCCCGGAAAGCTGGACCGGTCTGCCCGTAGAAGAGATCACCATGGCCGAAAAACTTAAGGAAGCCGGATATATCACCGGAATTGTGGGTAAGTGGCATCTCGGACATCACAAGCAGTTCCTTCCCCTGCAAAGAGGCTTTGATGAGTATTTCGGAATACCCTACAGCAACGACATGGAAGCGGTTGTTTATCTGAGAGGTAATGAAGTGGTGGACGACAAGGTTGACCAGTCACAGATGGTGAAAACCTACACCAGGGAAGCCCTGGACTTCATTGAAAGACATAAAGATGAACCTTTTTTCCTCTATTTACCTCACAATATGCCTCATGTCCCTGTTTATGCCAGTGAGAACTTCCGGGGAAAGTCAGAATATGGCCTGTATGGGGATGTCGTAGAAGAAATCGACTGGAGTACAGGCGAGATCATTAAAAAACTCCAGGAACTGAAGATCGAGGATAATACGATTATTGTATTCAGCAGCGACAACGGACCCTGGCTGAAGATGTGTGAGATAGGAGGTCTGGCAGGTATTCTGCGTGAAGGAAAGGGTACTACTTTTGAAGGAGGTATGAGAGTGCCTGCAGTTATGCAATGGAAGTCCAGAGTAAAAGAAGGACAGGTTATTGACGAGATTGCTACCATGATGGATTGGTTCCCTACATTTATGAGCATATTGGGTGAAGAAATGCCGGTTGATCGTCCCATTGATGGAAAAGACATTTCCCCTTTGATATTCGGTACGGGTTCCCGGGAAGGAGAAGATTTCGCTTACTGGTACCCAGGTAAGCTGATGGCTTTCCGTTCGGGCGACTGGAAGATAAAATTACCGAGGGGGGAGATAAAAGGACGGTACACCTACCTGGGCGAACCAGCTCATGATACCTTACTTTTCAATTTAAAGGATGATCCCGGCGAAAGGAATAATCTTGTAGAAGAATATCCGGAAAAAGTGGAAGAATTAATTTCGAAGATCAATGCACACAAAGAAGCCCTGGACCCATTACCACCGGCTTTGAAGCAGAAAATACGCGCTGATATCAGCTTTAATATTTACTTAAAGGAAAAATATGGTACAAAGTGATCATAATTACGCAGGATCAATTTCTTTCATTTTTAGATCATCGTTGTTACTAAAAGTTAAAACCTTTGCTGCGAAGCATTGTTTTACAAGGCTTGTGAAAAAAAATCTAACCATTATTAATTAGAAATCAACATATAATTCCATATATTTATATGTATAAACTGCAAAAAATTAAGTATAATACATAAAATTGCTGCTTAATAATATGTTATGTATTTTGGTATGGAATCCTTGGGATTGACAGACTAAAATGAAATAGAAAATTGGAAAAGGACAACTTCAAGTGGATGATAATTCAAATGGTATGCTAAGGAAATTAGAGACCAGCAACAGTATTGACAGAGAAATGATTCCTTTTATCAGAGAACATTTCAAGTATTATGAATATTACTGGGGTAAATTTCTGGATCCCTTGACTGGATATCCAGATGATCCTAATTGGAGAGAAGATACACACCCTGAATTGGAACGGATTGGTGTTGCTTCATTTGGTATGATTAAAAGTCTCAATTTTATTAGGATAAAGCAAACTCAAATCCACGTTAGTGCACATCCCGATCAAAATTTTAAAAACGTATATTTTCATTATAGTCTTGCGATTGACAGTGTTAATGCAGTGCTAAAATCTATAGCTGTAGTTTCTCACCTTCTTCAAATAATTAACATTTATGATAGTAGAAAATCACATGAAGAACTTAAAAACGAATTTGATTCATGGTTGCAAAAATATGACATCTTGTTTCTTGATATGATTGATTTTGGAAAACCAGTAGTCTTTATGGCACAATCCAACAGCAATTCATTTTTAAAGTATATTGTTACTGACAAAACACTTCGAAGGAATTATACAGAAAATACACAAGTTTTAAAGAATCATCGCAATTTTTTCACACATAATCCAGGCGTTGATGTATTCAAAGATCTAAATTCAAACCAACTGTATACTATTAGAAAAGAAGATGTTAAAAAATCAAGGAGTTGGGCTGATCTTAGAAGATTATACACAAAGGATAGAAGACTTTTCATTGATCCGCAAAAAATGATTAATGATGATTTAATGCTTCTTTCAAAGGAATTAACATCAATTTGGCCTTATATAATTGACGCAATGCAGAAAATCTACGACCATCCTGAATTCGATAAGATATTCAAGAATTTCGCAAGGCAATAAATAAGTTTATTAGTAATCCAGAAAACCAAAATACATAACAAATCACTACAGCCGACCTCTAACGCGGCGGCTGAGTTCCACCGTTAACCACATCTTTATTATGAAAAAAACGATATGTATTAAAATTATAATTTCTTGTGGCGGGCTGTTAATTTTAGTAATTCATCTCATCTGGCCCGCAATAAAGATTGATGTAGTCCATTTAGGTCTTATTCTTATTGTTATACTACCGTGGCTATCTTCTTTAATAGAAAGTGCTGAATTCCCTGGTGGTTGGAAGATTAAATTCCGTGATATTCAACAAGCTGGAGCTAAAATAACTGGTATCGAAGATACGACAACGACGACGACAACTACTACTACCACACCACCACCTGAAGCCATAGAATCTAAATCAAAGCCATCTTTTTTAGATGTAATGGACAATGATCCAAATCTTGCTTTAGTTGGCCTACGAATCGGAATCGAAAAAAGAATAAGAAAACTGGCAGAACTGGAAGGATTGAAAATAAAACAGTCTCTATCGAGATTGTTACGAGAACTTCAATCTAACGGCGTTCTTAACCATTTAGTATTTAGCGGATTACAAGAAATCGTAATGGCTGGTAATCAGGCAGCTCATGGGGCTAAAGTTGAGCCTTCAATTGCAGACTGGGCCTTCACGTATGGGCAAGATATTCTTTCAGCATTGGATCTAAAAATTCAAAATTTTAATAACTAATTTTTATGCTAAAAATTAATAACAATTCGCATGGATGGATCGATGTCAGAAAAAAGCTATTCGGTATGATTCTGATATATGTAATCATGCCATTGTCAGTTATGAGTCAGCAAGCATCAGGTTCAGGATATCCACCAACAATACCAGGTGCACAGGCAGAGACTTATAAAACTGTTGATGACATTGACTTGCAGGTCTGGATATTTTCACCTGCAGACCATAATGAAAACCACCAGCGGCCTGCGATAGTATTCTTTTTCGGGGGTGGCTGGAAAAGTGGTAATCCGACACATTTTGTCAGGCACTGTGAGTATCTGGCAAATCGTGGTATGGTTGCAATAGTTGCCGACTATCGGGTACATAGTCGTCATGGTGTAAATGTAAATATCTGTGTTGCGGATGCAAAATCAGCCATTCGATGGATTCGTAAAAAATCATCCCGTTTGGGAATTGATCCTGACCGCATTGTAGCAGGTGGTGGCTCAGCCGGAGGACATCTGGCAGCAGCAACTGCAACGTTGCCTGAACATAATGATCCGGGTGATGACCTGTCAATCAGTGCCAGGCCAAATGCCCTGGTATTGTTCAATCCTGCTGTAATTATTGGGCCTGTTGTTCCCGGTCAGGATGAGTTAACAACGGAGGCGCTTTCTGAAGTGAGTAATCGATTAGGCGCTGAACCCGGGTCTTTGTCACCCTATCATCACATAAAACCTGGCATAAGCCCGACAATCATTTTTCACGGTACTGCTGACACTACCGTTCCCTTTAAACATGTCGGGCTATTTTGTGATAAGATGCATGAACAGGGTAATCATTGTGAACTATTTGGATATAAAGGATCTGAACACGCATTCTTTAACTTTGGTCGTGATGAAAACGCTCCGTTTATCGATACTGTTAACAAGATGGATGTATTCCTAGTCTCCCTTGGTTATCTTAAAGGTGCACCTGAAACGGTGCTTTATAAGTAGGGTACCATTCCCTTTCTATAGAACATAGCTTCACAGATTTATCCTGTGAAATAATAAAAGGCTGAAGCTGAGGTAAAAAGTAAATATGGCCAATAAAAGTTTTACACAAAATACATAATCGAAGAGACTGAGGGTTAAAATCAATCTTCCTGATGTTGCCCTGTAATCTTACCTGAAGAATAAACAACCTTTCCTCCCACGATAGTTAATTCCGACCGGATATTTTTTATTTGATCCACAGGACAGGTTAAAATATCGTCAGAAAGAACTGCCAGATCTGCCAGTTTTCCGGGTTCGATAGATCCTTTAATGGATTCTTCAAATGTGGCATAAGCATTATTGATCGTGTACATTCTTAAGGCTTGTTCCCTGGTAATTGCCTCGTCGGGGACTATAACAGTTCCACGTTCCGTAGTGCGGGTAATCATAGTCCACATTGCAAGAAAAGGATTATAGGGATTGATAGATGTATTGGCATCCCATTTAACCATGTGGTCTGATCCCCCGTTAACCATTACACCGGCAGCCAACAATGACCGGTAGGGATGAAATGTTTGTATTCTTTCTTCTCCAAGCACATATTTCATTGCATCTGCATCTTTATAAAACCAGGCCGGCTGCATATCGGCATAAACTCCGAGTTCACTCATTTTCTCAATTGCGCTTTCCGTGAAAAAATTGCCATGAATAATAGAAAACCGTCTTTCCTTTATAGGTTTTAACCGGTTCACCTCTTCATATACATCCAATAACAGATCGACACCTCCCCCACCGGTACAGTGAGCGGTGAATTTCCAGTTTAACTCGTTGGCAGCCGTTACTATCGTAAGCAATTCTTCACGGTTATAATTCAGAACACCCCGGTAAGACAGATCGGTAACGCCAAAAACACTGCGTGCCTTATCTCCCCATGGTTCCCGAAGATAAGCAGTTCCCGTCAGAATGCCTCCGTCCAATATTATCTTCAAAGCACCTATCCTCACCCATTCGTCTCCGTCACCTGTAACATATTTTAGGTCTTTTAACCTGGCTATAAGTATTTCCGGTGATTTAACTTCATCAAAGGGCACTCTTATGTTTTGAAAAATCCGGGTGGTAAGTTTATCCTCTTTTCTTAAATCCTGGTACATGGCGAATGTTTTGGAATCACCTAATCCTGAACACAAACTTGTAATTCCAAAACTATTATATCTTTTCAGCATGACTTCCAGAGCATCAAGTTTATCCTGGTATGACAACTTTTCTATTGCAGGCAGTTTTAACAGTTTAAAGGCAGAGGCCCTGATAAGACCTGTTAATAAGCCCGTTTTTGTATCGCGTAAAATCCCCGGATGAACTGTGTTTTCAGTAATTTCTGAAACCTGCATGGCCGCAGAATTTATCATCCCTCCATAAGATCCGTTTAAAAAAACCGGGTGAAAAGGCGCCGCTTTATCCAGTTCAGCAAGCGTAGGTTGCCGCATCTCTTTTAACCGGGTAAAAAACAGCTTAGGGTGTATTATCCATTCACCCTGTTTTTTTATTTTTGTCTGACTTTTTATCCAGGCCAGAAGTTCATCTACTGAATGTATATCAGGTATTGGCTCTTTGAGTTCACTAAGGGAAGCCCTTTCCGGATGCAAGTGAGCTTCAATGATACCGGGAATTACCGTTTTACTCTCCAAATCGATAATTTGTGTTTGATCGTCAGCCAGTTTCCTGATTTTTTTATTTGACCCAACGGCAACAATTCTATCTTTCTTTATTGCAATCGCGTTCACAACAGAAAATACCTGATCCACCGTGATAATTTTCCCGTTCACAAGAACGAGATCTGGAGAATGTACAGGTTTGCATGCAAATAGAACTAAAAATAAAACGAATTGAAAGAGAATAGATGTTTCAATTCCATATTTTTTTTCCATAAACCTTATTTTTTATAGTTTTATATTACATTTGATACAAATATACACATCAGACTTATATAATGCACCTTATTCGTTGTTTAATCATTTTAATACTGGTTATTTCTTCAGCATCAGTTGGAGCACAGCCACCGGAGGAGAAAATGCTGTCCAATGATCTGATGAAACAACTGGTTGGTTTTTGCAAAATAGTCCTGGAGGATATGGATCCGGCCCAGCCCGGAGTTTGCTATGCCAGGATGCCTGAAGAACATAACCAGACCCCATGTTATCCGCTTGCTTCCCTTTACAAGACAAAGCACCCCCTGAACCCGTTTTACGGCAACCAGGAAATACGTGATCGGGCTATCGCTATCTGCGACCACATTGTAAAAGAGAAAAGTGTACTTGAATGGCCGCTTTACAGCCTTAGTCCAGCGTTTTGAGCCGTTTTACGATATCAGACTGTTATCGGTAAGAATAAACAAACCGGAAGGCAAAGGCATTGGGGAGTTCAGGATTAGTATAAGTGGCCTTTAATCTATCCGGTAAAAGATTAAGTGGCTAAAAGACCGCTTTCACGATGTATGTCCCGGAAAAATCTTCATAAAATTGATACCTTTATTTTATTTTTATTAGCATAAACTGCAAAATATAGAGTATTATACGGAAATTTGCTGCTTAATAATGTAGTTTATTATAACTGAAGGGAAACGAAATGAACAGAGAAATTAGCAGTATATTTAAACAAAATAATTCTTATGGTTTCACGACCCAAAGCATGATATTATTTCTATCAAGAATTTCCCTGTTGACTGTCATATTTTTAATTAGTTATAGTGGAAAAATCACCTCTGAAGAGAAATTAATAGTAGCCACTTGCCAATATCCTGTATCAGGTGACATTAAAAGCAATGCAAATTATATCAAAAGATTTATCAAAGAGGCTGCTCTAAATAAAGCTGATATTATTCATTTTCCAGAAGCGGCTCTTAGTGGATATCCACCCAAAGATATACCATCATTTCAAAATTTTAATTGGGATGACCTAAGAGCTGAAACATATGATATTATGTCATTAGCCCAAAAACATAATATTTGGGTTATTCTGGGCTCAGCTCATTACATTAGTGTAAATGAAAAACCCTTGAATTGTTTATATATTATTTCAAACGAAGGAAAGATTGTCGATCGTTATGACAAGTCAATGTTAACAGGTGGTGATTTAAAATATTATACTCCTGGAAATCACATAACAATTCTTGAGTTAAAAGGATATAAATTAGGTTTTTTAATATGTTATGATTCTTGTTTCCCGGAAATGTATAATATTTACAGACATAAAAATGTGAAAATAATGTTTCATTCCTTTTATAATGCACACCACAAAGGGAAAACTATATTAGACGAAGTCATACCAGCGGAAATTAGAGTGAGAGCCTCAGATAATTTGATGTGGGTAATTGCCAGTAATTCATCTGGTTATTATTCATCGTGGCCAACTTGTATTGCCAGACCAGATGGATCATTGGAATCACTGGAAAGAGGAGTTCCCGGAATTCTTTATCGTGAATTCCCGGATGATGTATGTACGGATGTATTTCGGAGTTGGACTCATAATAATAAAATGATGAGACTACCTAAAAATGAAGTTTATCACAACGGCATCCCCTCAAATCATCCAAGGGCACTTGATACCAAATCATTACCATGAAAACAGCCATCTATGGCACTACAATTAAAAAACAAGGAATTTAAATGAATACCGATCTCTCATTTATTACAAACGAAAAAAATCAAAGCCTCAAGGAGAGATTTGAAGTCCTTATTAAAGATACGTTATTTTTTAATTGTCTTGTTGGATACTTCTACTCAAGTGGGTTTTACGCCATCTACCCATCTCTGGAAAGCACAGAAAAAATAAGAATCCTGATTGGCATCAGCACAAACAGGCAAACTTTCGAAATGCTGGAAAAAGCCAATAAACCCACACAACAGGCATTCGATTTTTCTCACACCGAAGCCAAGCAGGAGATAGAAAATCTTGTTCAGAATGAAATGGAGGTTTCCGAGGACAATAGAAACGTTGAACAAGGCGTCAATAAATTTATAGAATGGATAAGAAGCCGTAAACTTGAAATCAGGGCTTATCCGTCACAGAATATCCACGCTAAACTCTATATTATGACATTTAAGGAAGGCGACAGGGATACTGGCCGCGTTATCACAGGCTCCAGCAATTTTACACAGGCCGGGCTGGTTGACAATCTTGAATTCAACGTGGAATTGAAAAGCAGAAGCGACTATGATTTTGCCAAGAATAAATTTGAGGAATTATGGAATAACGCTGTAGATGTTAGCGAAAAGTATGTTCAGACCATTCAGGACAAGACCTGGTTGACTCAAAATATCACACCTTATCAGCTATACTTGAAGTTTCTCTACGAATATTTCAAAGCTGACCTCAGCCAGACAGATGAGGTATTCATTAAATATCTGCCACAGGAATTTAAAAAACTTGAATATCAGGAGCAGGCTGTCTTAAACGCTAAAAAAATACTTTTAGAATACGGCGGCGTTTTTATCTCCGATGTTGTGGGTCTTGGAAAAACATACATTTCAGCAATGCTGGCAGGTCAACTGGACGGCAGAACACTTGTTATCGCCCCACCTGTGCTTTTGGAAAAATCCAATCCCGGTTCCTGGCCGAATGTCTTTTCGGATTTCAGAGTTCCGGCAGATTTTGAATCTATCGTCAAACTGGATCACTTGCTGGCCAGAGGAACAGACAAATACACAAATATTATAATAGATGAGGCACACCGCTTTCGAACCGAAACAACAATTTCCTATGAAAAACTGGCGGAAATATGCCGCGGTAAAAGAGTTATCCTGGTAACTGCAACTCCATATAACAACACTCCGCAAGACATCCTGAGCCTCCTTAAGCTGTTTCAGAAAGCCAAAAAAAGCACCATTCCAAATTTGCCTGACCTGGAAGCATTTTTTAACGGTCTTGACAAAAAACTCAAAAATCTTGACAGACAGAAAGACTACACTGAATACATATATACTGTAAAAGAAAATGCACGGGAAATCCGTGATAAGGTCCTGAAATATTTAATGGTACGCCGCACTAGAACAGAAATTGAAAAATATTTCATCAAAGACATACAAGAACAGGGACTTAAATTTCCGGATGTTAAAAAACCAGAGCCGCTATTTTACGAACTTAATGATAAAGAAGACGATATCTTTAACAAAACCATCGATCTGATTGCCAATAAATTTAGATACGCTCGCTACATGCCCATGCTTTATTATGAGGGCAAAATTGATCAGCTTGAAGAGCAATCCCAGCGGAACATGGGCCGATTTATGAAAATTCTGCTTGTCAAACGACTGGAAAGCAGTTTCTTTGCCTTTAGAAATTCAGTGGATAGATTCCTTAATTCCTATGAAATGTTCATAAAAGAGCTGAATAATGGTTATGTGTATGTCAGTAAGAAGCACACCAACAAGATATTTGAACTTTTGGAAAACGACGATGACGAGGCAGTCCAGCGATTAATCGATGAAGGCAAGGCTGAAAAATATGAGGCCAAAGATTTCAGAAAAGAGCTCAGAATAGATTTACAATATGACCATGACATCCTGTTGGAAGTTAAGAAGCTCTGGCAGAAAGTAAACCGTGATCCGAAGCTTATCAAATTCATAAATGAGCTGTCAAAAAACGTAGTCTTAAAAAACAATCATCTTATTATTTTTACAGAGTCAAAGGAAACAGCAAACTACCTGTTTAAAAATATAAATGACGAATATTCTGGCAAAGTGCTCTTGTTTACTGGCGATTCAGGCGAATCTATCCGTGATAAAGTACTTGAAAACTTTGACGCACGAGCCCGCCATAAAAAAAACGATTATCGCATACTTGTCTCAACCGAAGTCCTGTCGGAAGGTGTAAACCTGCATCGTTCAAATGTGGTGATTAATTATGACATACCCTGGAACCCAACCCGAATGATGCAGAGAGTGGGGCGCATTAACCGGGTTGATACACCCTTTGACGTGATCCATACTTTCAATTTTTTCCCTACTAAACAATCCAATGACCAGATCAAGCTGAAAGAAGCGGCAGAAGCAAAAATCAATGCCTTTTTAACCCTCCTTGGCGGCGATGCTGAGCTTTTAACCGAAGGCGAGCCCATTGGCTCCCACGAGCTATTCGACCGTTTGACCTCAAAGAAAACACTCGAAGGCGATGATGAGGCGGAGGATAGCGAACTTAAATATCTTCAGGTTATCCGGGATATCCGGGAAAAAGAGCCAGGCCTTTTTGAAAAAATAAAACTTCTGCCTAAAAAAACACGCACAGCAAAAGTAACTCAGGCTTCGAGCTTGTCAAAAACAAAAGTACCTCAGGCTTCCAGCCTCTACCTTAATCGCTCCAGCCAGGAGATCTCTGATATAATAATGTATTTTGATCCGTATAAATCAGTCGAAATAAAACAGAGAAATTTGCCTCATTGGCAGCAGAAAGGAACCGCTTATTTCGTTACTTTCAGGCTATATGATTCAATTCCGCAAGAAGTTTCTGAAAACATCAAAAGGAAGAGAAAACAGTGGCTGGAAGCCAACAAAATCTCCAACCCTTCTGAAGTCAAAAAACTGAATCAACACAAAAGGATTGAATACTACCGCCTTTTCTCCAAACGCTATGATGATTTATTGGACAATGGTCATGGCTCATGCATATTAGACAACAAAGAGTGCAAACAAATTGTTGAAAAGGCATTAAAATATTTTGATGATGAACGATACTATTTGGATAAATTTGTTGTCATGCCCAATCATCTCCATGTTATTGTAATTCCGAGAGGTGAATGGACTTTATCAAAGATTACCCATTCCTGGAAATCCTATACAGCCAATGAGTTGAACAAACTAATAAATCAAAAAGGCCCAGTGTGGATGCCCGAATCTTTTGACCATATAATTCGAAGCCCTGAGCAGTTAGAAAGAATAAGGCAATACATTGTAAATCAAGCTTCCAGCTTAATTGGCCACAGGCAAGATGCTTTTAATACTGGAGCACTTATCACCTACTTCCGCCGTGGAAAACTACAAAAGTTTTTCATGACGCAGGCTAAGAAAGAAGCCCGGGAACTGGATTTTATGACAGCGGCAGGGTTGCTTGAAAGCCAACCTGATGAAAAAAAGAAAAAACTCCCGCGTGAGATATACGATCTTTTAGACAGTAATAAGGAAGCTTTTATAATCGCTACAACTGAAGAAATGGCTGAACCTCAGAAAAGAAGAGGACGCGACAGCGCCGCCAATATCCTGCGTATTCTGAAAGCAACCATTAAAAATATGCAGCAACTCACTGAAGACCAAGAACTTTATCTTAAAAAAGTGTTGATACAGCTTGAGGAAGGCGGCCTGCCCAAACAAACGGCAAAAAATACATTAAAAGCCCTGGATGCCTTAAAGGATGAACTGGTAAATCCTTTCAAGGTTCTGGCAGTGCTTCAGACTCATATACCCCAAAGACTGCTGGAAAGCCATTATGCCGAACAGAACCCCGCAGTTTTCGGGAAACGTGAAGTGATCCTCTCATTATATCTGGCAGGAGAATAATATATGACGAATAAAGAATCTCAAACTGTTGAATATAAACAAACCTGGAGAAATGACTGCCTTAAAGCTGTTTCCGCGTTTGCAAATAGTGACGGCGGAGTGTTGATTATAGGGTTGGACGACAGGGGCAAACCTTCCGGATTAAAAAATGCAAAAAAACTGCTTGAGGATATACCAAATACAATCAGGAATAAACTTGGAATCATTCCCTCTGTTGAACTGGATAAGAAAAATATAATCAAGGTCACAGTTGCACCATGTTCTGTTCCCATTTCTTACAATGGCAAATATTATCTAAGGAGCGGAAGCACTGTG
>JAUWMO010000150.1 GCA_030613125.1 Bacteroidota bacterium
TTGAGACTAAAACCAATTACAAGGTCATTTACAAAATAGTCATTCAACATACGATTACTGTTTGAAGTATTATCAATGTACTGATTACTGACATACTTGGATATCAAACCGATATTCAAACCATCCAGAACCTTATAGGAAAGGTGGCTTCCTGCAATGATTTCCGGAGAAAAAGCCAAATCAGTTGTTCCAAGATGCGTAATCCTTTGTGACCATGTATCCCAGTCATCAACATATTCAGTAAAATCCTTTATTTTATTCTTGCTGATTGTAGCATTTACTTCCCATTTTAATTTGGAAGTGAACCTGATGCCTGCTATAATCTCAATACCAGCCCGGTAACTCCGTTTTACATTTGTCATCACCGGGGATCCAACATCGTTTATCTCACCAGTGAGTACAAGTTGATCTTTATAATCCATAAAATAAAGATTTAATCCCAGGGAAGTTATACTTGTATTATAGTTATATCCAACCTCATAATCCCGTAAAGTTTCACTGGCAGGCAATGGTCCGGAGGGATCAGCATCAATAAAATTAGAGCGGTTAGGTTCTCTGTTCGCTACAGAAAACGATAAGAAAGCTTTGTGCTTAACTGAGATCCGGTAATTAATACCAAATTTTGGATTAAAAAACAGGAATTTATGGGTCTGAGTGATATTTCTCAAGTCATCATCGGTTCCTTCAATATTGTAAAGGATCCTTCTAATCTGAAGATCTCCAAATAAATTCAGGGAAGAATTTAATCTGTAATTTAACTTCCCGAACAAATTAAAATCAGTTTTTACTCCCTCATTATAGTACCATTCATGGTCATATCCGCCTTTGGATGCAAGTTGTATCCATACTATTTTCCCAAAATGATCGCCAATGTATCTGTTCCAGGCACCTCCCACATTTATCTCCCATTTCTTCTTTTTATAATTAATGGAATAGGTAAATCCATAAAAATCATTATCAAGCCATTTTTGTTGAATTAAATCAGATCTTGAAATTGTATCAGAACCAATAACTATATCTTCCAGACCATAATCAGAAAACTTTTTACTCACTTTATATTGTTCATAAAAACCTTTTCCATGTGTATAGTGAAATGCCAGGTTAAGAAAAAGTTGATGTATCAGTTCCCTTGTATAAAAAACCTGGAAATGATCCTGCCAATAGTTGTCAGTTTCATTTTCATAATATTTGGTATTCCCGTATGAATCGGTGTATTTGCCAATACCATTATAAGTCCGATTAGTATCCAGCGCCCAACTTGGCACCCCGTCCCATGCCTGATAAGTTTTCTCTTTTCCTGATATCAGTATTGCTTTTAAAATATCCTTTTTACCGTAATAACCTCCTGATAAGTTAAAAGAGCCTAAATCTGAAAATGCCCTGTCAATATATCCATCTGATTTGATCTTTGAAAACCTGGCATCAAAATTAAATTTTCCATTTATAAGACCACTGCCTAACATAATACTGTTCTTAAAAGTATTAAAAGAACCAAAAGAAGAACTTAACACTGCATAAGGATTCCTTTTTAATTCAAATGTCTGGAAGTTCACTGTTGCACCAAAAGCACCAGCACCATTAGTAGAAGTACCAACACCCCGCTGGATCTGTACATTATCAACTGAAGATGCAAAATCAGGAAGGTCTACCCACCATGTGCCATGAGATTCAGCATCATTAAAGGGTATACCATTTACAGTAACATTAATCCGTGTAATATCAGTCCCTCTGATTCTGAAACTGGTATAACCTACGCCAGCTCCTGCATCAGAAGTAACAACAAATGAAGGACTCTGATTTAACAAGTATGGTATATCCTGGCCAAGATTACGTTTTTCAATTTCTTCCTTACTTATATTTACATAGGCCATTGGCATATCAGAAGTAGCTCTGGTTGCCGTTACTATCACCTCATCAGCAAGTATTGAAGATTCAACAAGCTGAAATTCAAAGTGGACAGAATTATTTACAATGATATCTTTATAGTATGTCTCGTAACCTATATAGGAGATCATTATGGTATGCTCACCCTTTAATACGTTGGGAAAAGAAAACTCACCCTTAATATCAGTTGAAACACCCAGATAAGTATTTTTCAGGATTATATTTGCACCAATAAGCAGCTCGCTATTCTTTCCTCTGACAACCCCGGAAACCTTAACCTGCCCAACAGAAGGAAATACCAGCAGACTTAACAGAATTATTAATACGACCTGTCTCATCAAGTTATACTTTAAAGCAGTAAGTTTGCGGGCTTGATTTTTTCCCTACGCCGGCATTACCCGAATCAGGTTCAAAGGGTTTGATCTCAGCCCGTATTTTTTAAGGCACCCCTATCTAATACAAAGATAAGCAAATTTAAAACAGTTCTCAATTTTTATTTTGAAATCCTACAAAAAAACCGGCTATAAACACCGGCTATTTTGTTAAAGTTAAAAACAGATCAATTCTTCTCAACTTTCAGTACATCCTTTATAGCTTTTTCAAGAGTATCTTTTGGCAAAGCCCCCATAGCCATTTGTGGTTGATCATCTTTTGGTACAAATAATAGGCTTGGGATACTCCTAATCCCAAACATACCAGCCAATTGCTGTTCCTGTTCAGTATTTACTTTGTAAATGTTTATATCATCTTTATACTCTTCCTGAAGTTCTTCAAGGATAGGTGCTACTATTTTACATGGTTGACACCAGTCAGCATAAAAATCAATCAAACATGGTTTATCACCTTCAAATTTCCATTCCTTATTCGCCTCAAAATTGAAAACTTTTTCCTTAAACGTTTCCTGTGTTAAATGTTCCAACATTGCTAATAATTATAAATTAATAAAATAGATTCCTGAAATCTTTAAATATTACTTTCTAGTCCTTATCAAATTATATACCAATTTAATATTATATCTGAATGATCAAAACTTAACACACAAACCAACAATATATCATATCTAATAAGTCTAATATGTATGTATCTGGCTGTCTGCAGGTTGACATTCTTATTGCATATAAACATTAGTAACATTAATAAATAATATAGAAATAACAACTGGTATATAATACTTTGCAAATAATCTGTCTTAATAGTAATTTTGTCATGTATATATGATAATTTTGACATAATAGCATGAGAAATAGTCTTAATATACCCATTTTCAGAGTTATATCAGATATAGCAACTCAAAATAATGTTCCGGCGTATGTAGTAGGCGGATTTGTTCGTGATACTTTACTGAATAGGGTATCAGATGAGCTTGATATAGACATTGTTGTTGTTGGCGGTGGTATTGAAATGGCCAGAAAGGTGGCTAAATCAGTTCATCCTGATATTAAGGTAACAGTTTTCAAGAACTTTGGAACTGCAATGTTCCGCTACAAAGAACATGAAATAGAATTTGTTGGTGCAAGGAAAGAATCGTACAGAAAAAATTCAAGAAAACCAATTGTTGAAAACGGCACTCTTGAAGATGATCAAAAGCGGAGGGATTTTACAATCAACGCCATGGCTATTAGCCTGAATGAGGACTCTTATGGTTCTTTTATTGATCCTTTTAACGGATTGCATGATCTTAAGCATAAAATTATTCGTACACCTTTGGATCCTGATAAAACTTTCTCAGATGATCCACTCAGAATGTTACGTGCCATACGTTTTGCCACACAGTTGAGTTTCTCAGTTGAAAATAAAACATTTGACTCTATAGTCAAAAATCATGAACGTATTAAAATTGTCTCAAAAGAGAGAATTATAACAGAATTACAAAAGATAATACTTTCCGAAAAACCCTCAACAGGTTTCCATTTACTTGACAAATCAGATTTGCTTTCAATTGTTTTCCCGGCTCTTTACAATTTAAAAGGAGTTGAAACTATTGATGGCAAGCAACATAAGGACAACTTCTATCATACTATCAAAGTCCTTGACAATATCAGCAAAAAAACAGAGAATCTGTGGTTGCGCTGGGCTGCTATTCTTCATGATATAGCTAAACCGAAGACAAAAAAATTCATTTCTGACCAGGGTTGGACCTTTCATGGTCATGATTTTATAGGTGCCAAAATGATTCCCGATATCTTTAAAGAAATGAAATTACCTTTGAATAATAAAATGAAATATGTACAAAAGTTGGTTTTACTTCATCTGAGGCCCATATCCCTTGTTTATGATGAAGTAACTGACTCAGCTATAAGGAGACTACTATTCGATGCAGGGGATGATATTGACGACCTCATGACATTATGTAAAGCAGATATTACCTCTAAGAATGAGATAAAAATAAAAAAGTATCTTCAGAATTTTATTAGAGTACGGGATAAGATGAAGAAATTGGAAGAAAAAGATGCGATAAGGAACTTTCAACCGCCAATATCGGGTGAGGAAATTATAAAAACCTTTAAGATTCAACCCTCACGTAAAGTAGGAATTATAAAAGAGGCCATTAAGGATGCTATACTTGATGGAATAATTGGGAATAATCATGATGAGGCTTTCATTTATATGATCAAAAAGGGGGAGGAACTGGGGCTTCATGCAGACCTGGAGAAATAGAATTTCTATTTATATCTCTGGACTTTCTTTTTTTATTGTTAAAGATCAGATCAATCTTAATCGGAAGATGGTCACTAAAACCACCTAAATATTTGTAACCATAATAAGTTGGGTAAGGTTTAATCCCAAGGTATATCTCGTCGTCTGAAAGAAGAAAATCATTTGAAAATACATCAAATGTTTTCCAATCGGCGCATACAGATGAATCGACATTTAACAAATTGCCTGAAATTATAAACTGATCAAACATATACCAGACACCCTGATATTTGTATGAACCTGTACCACCCTTCCAGTTAAAAGCAAGATTACATAATTTCTCCGCTTTTATACTATCATTAATTTTTCCAGCCATTAACACATCCTTTAAACTAGTATTATCAGGCTGGTCATTAAAATCACCCATTATTATGATTTTTGAGAAGGGCGAAATTAATAAAAGGCTATCAACCTTTCTCTTCAAAGTTCCTGCAGCTATTATACGCCAGGGTTCTGATTCTATCACACCGCTTCGTCTTGATGGCCAATGATTAATAAAAAGATGTATTGTATCTTTACTCTTCATTAATATTCCTTTTACATACAATATATCCCTTGTATGGTATGTGGTGTTAGAATATAACTTTAAACTTATTGCCTCAGAATATACAAGCTGGAATTTGCTTTCCATGTATAACATAGCCACATCAATACCACGAGGATCGGATGAGTTATAATGAATAAAAGCATATTCCATTTTCGACAATGGAGTTTTATATACCAGATCATTTAAGATTTTTTTATTCTCTACTTCACACAATCCGATAATACCAGGGGTTTCCCATTCGCCTAAAGCAACAATTGTTTTAAACAAATGATTCAGCTTGTTATTATACCTCTTTATTGTCCAGTGTTTTTCACCTTCAGGTGTAAATTCTTCATCAATACTAACAGAATCATCCCAGATGTCAAAGAAGTTCTCAACATTATAAAACATGATCCGGAAAGTTTCTGATGAGTTCATAAACTGTGCAGAAGCATTGGCAGGGAACAATAGCAATAAAAAAATTAATTTGCTTAGAAATAACAAAGAATAATGGCTGATTCCCGGAATCTCCGGTTTCAATAAGTTCCTGTGTATCAAATGTTTAAAGTTTTATTAAAAGTTCTGAATGTTAATTAATTGTTGAATGCTGGTAGCTAAATCCTCTGGTACCTGTTACCTCACAAGTTAAATTAATTTTTAATGGTGTTCGGTGAGCCCTCATCCTTAGAAACAATATATCTTTATACATGCCCTTTTGCCTGCCTGCCGGTCTCCGGCGGCCATAGCCTCTGGCGACGGCACGCAGGTAGTTTCTTGTACCTCTAAATTTAATCCACTTAAGGATGAGGGGTTCACTCGTCAGAATTGTAGTTAAGAAACTGTAAGTAAAAAAATTGTTTTTTGTGCTTTTATTCTAACCCTTTTGAGCCCGTTTAATCCTTGATATTACCACACTTTCTTGTGGTTTCCTGTGCATGAGTGTGTCATTCAATCCTTTCATAAGCTCCCAGATCCGGACCTGCATCTTCTAAACGGCTATTACCCAAAATATCAAAAGGAAAATTATTAGCTATGTCAATCAATCCTTTGTCCTTAGCAAAAGCCAGAGTATCTAATTGAAAATCGAATTCGTAAGAAGAGATAAATCCCGGGTCTTTGTTAGTCCAGACATTCCTGAAGAATTCAGGATCAGAGGTATTCAAAGAAGTGTCTGATTTCAATAAGCAATGATCGAAAAAATAGTTGAAATCGCCGGCACCTGTTAAATTATTAAGTCCTATTTCATTATCCATATTACCTTCAATAATACAGTTTCCAAAATCAGCATTTACAAGATTACCCGTAAAAATAGCAGTATCGTTAAGATTATAATAGTTTGTTAGTACCAAAGAAGGCGTAGTCCTCCTTGTCCAATTCCAATAGTTCGCAAAGGTACAATGGGCAAATTGGTAGGAACCACCTGTTGTAAGAATAGTTGTATAGTAACCGCAATCAGCAATAAGGCAATTATCTGCAATAACAGTAGCTCCAATAGAAGAAATACCAGCAAAGGTCATATGTTGAAGAATCGAATTTGAAAGTTTCAGATCAGGAGGAGGGTCATTAGCATAGAAATTACCCAAATGTATTCCTGTTGTTGCATTCAGTATTTCCGTAAAGATAATCTCATTATCCTTACTTCCATTAATAAAATAAATTCCTCCCCATTGCCCGGGTATATCTTTATACATATCATCCAACCTGTCTCCCAGAAAAACAACCGGTTCTTCTAAAGTTCCGGATATTATTAATGTTCCACATACATACAGAGTTGACCCTTTATGAAAATATACTCGCACACCGGGCTGAATATCAAGTGTCTCAGAGGTATCCACAAGCATTGAATTATAAACCAGATAAGGTTTATCATTAATCCAGGTTTGGGAAGACAGTATCTCCGCATTGATCAAATGAACATCCTGCCCATATGCTACAAGATCAATATCCTGAAAATTGCCATTAGTCAAAAAAACTATTGAATCCTTCACTACCATAGGATTATTTGCATTGAGAGGATCAATAGTTGCCTCAACAAAAATATACATACTATCCCCTGAATATATGGTAATATCTTCCAGCTCTCTGGCTGATTTTCCATCCACATTCATTCTAAAAAAGGAAGATTCTCCCTTTGCAAGATAAATTGATGATATAAGGACATCCTTTTTATTATGGTTATAGACCATAAACTGCATGGTAGTGGTACCAATGGTTGTGAAGACGGTATCAAACAATAATGTATCTACTGAAAATCCAAGAAATACAGATGAATCAGTGGTAAAATTTTCTTTCTCACAACTTAATATGACCAAGCCGATAAATACCGGGAGCACAAATTTTAAAATTTTTACCATAATGAATTTTCAAATACCCAGGATCCTGAATTTAACACGCTAAGATTAAATAAAAAGTATTAAAGTTTAAAACGGATTTGATCAGTAAACATTATCTTGTAAGATATAAATTTCAACTTTAGATATCAAAATTAGTATCTTTGGATATATTCACTATTATTAATTTCAAAAAGTATGAAGCCGGTTTTATCAATTCTTTTATTATTTATAATTCTTACTTGTCTTCGTTGCTCAAACCAATTGGAGGAGGCGGATATTATCGCTTATAATGGTAAAGTTTATACAGTTGACAGATTGTTCTCTGTTAAAGAAAGTTTTGCGGTAAAAGACGGGAAATTCTTATATGTGGGGTCAAACAAAACTATCAGGGATAAATATATTGGAAAGCAAATTATTGACCTCCAGGGAAAATATGTGTTCCCAGGGTTTATAGATGCTCATTGTCACTTCTATAGTTATGGTATGAACCTGAAAAATATTGATCTGGTTGGAACCAAATCATTTGAGGAAATAATCGGATTATTAAAAGATCATTACAAAAGGTTTCCTACTGAATGGATCCTGGGCCGGGGCTGGGACCAGAATGATTGGGAAACAAAGAAATTCCCGAATAAAAACGAACTTGATAAAGCCTTTCCTGATGTTCCTGTTTTTCTTAGAAGAATTGATGGCCATGCTGCAATTGCGAACAGTGAAGCTTTGACACGGGCTGGTATTACTGGCAGCACTAATGTAACCGGTGGTGAACTAATAATAAAAAACGGAGAATTAACCGGGGTGCTTATTGATAATGCTATGGGACTGATTGGAAAAATAATTCCGAAAATTAGTTTTGGTGATATGGTATCAGGTTTGGTGAAAGCCCAG
>JAUWMO010000006.1 GCA_030613125.1 Bacteroidota bacterium
GCAAAATAATTAACTCGCTTTATTTCAGTATTCTTCAGTATATTTCTGCAAATTATAATACAAGAATAGATAATTGTTCGTTTATAATATAAATTGATACCCTTATTTTACCTGCTTCTCAATTTTTAAATTATGGAATCAAAAGAAAACATGAAACCTGAATTAGTTAAAGAGCCAAAAAAGAAAGTTCTTCCTTTCCTTTTTGCTGTTATTGTATTATTGAGTTTAGTTCTGGCCTATCTTGTATATCTTCATTTTAACCAGAAAGCCAAAATGATTGAAATGGAGACTGTTTTAACCACAGAAAAAGATTCTCTTGCAAATGAGCTTTCAAATCTTATTTATCAATACGATACTCTTAAAACTGATAACGATAGCTTAAATGTTGAAATACAGGCCCAGCAGGATAGAATTAAAAACCTTCTTGCCGTTCAGATTTCAAATGCACAAAAAATCCGTTTGTACAAAAAGGAATTATCTACTTTAAGGAACGTTATGAAAAGTTATATACGACAAATTGATTCTCTCAACACAAAAAATGTTCTACTAACTGCAGAAAATATTGAGGTGCATTCGCAACTCAGTAATGCACAGGAAGAAAATATAGAACTTTCTAAAATAAAAGAAGAACTTACATCTAAAGTAGAAATGGCTTCGGTTCTTCAGGCAAAGAATATATTAGCCGTACCTCTTAATAGCAGAGGGAAAGAGAAATATAAGATTGATAAAATTGCTAAAATTCGTATTTGTTTTACTTTGCGTGAAAATCCTATTGTTGAAGCCGGAAATAAAGAAGTATTTTTAAGAATTATCCGTCCTGATGAAGTAGTGCTGGCCACCTCTGCCGATAATTTATTTGAATCCGGAGAGGAACAACTGGTTTATTCTGCAAGCAGGGTTGTTGAATATCTGAACCAGGATGTTGATATGTGCATTTATTGGAATAACGATGGACAACTAATTCAGGGAACATATAATGTGTTTTTATTTCTTGAAGGTAATGAGATTGGTACAACATCATTTTTACTGAAATAATTAATTTATCAAATTAGTTTTGTCATGAAAATAGGATTTATTATTGGTAGAATAGGTGGTGTTGATGGTGTTGCCCTTGAAGCAGAAAAATGGATTGACGTTTTGAAAAGAATGGGGCATGAAATCTTTATCATCTCAGGTCAATTTCAGGAATGGGTGATTGATCCTGAACATGATACTCTTGTTATGGAAATGTCTTTCTTCTCTCCTGAAAGCTTTTGGGGTCAGAAAAAAGCATTTTTTCACCCCGATACGAATCTTGATGAACTGTGTGAGCATATTGACCTTTATTCGGGTATTATCTCAGAAAAAATTATTGACTGGGCAACAAAAAATAAAATAGATCTTATAATTTCTGAAAATGCTTCAGCTTTACCTTCACATATTGAAATGGGTAAAGGTATTGCCCTGGCAATTGAAAAACTGGGTTTGCCCACTATTACCCATGACCATGATTTTGCATGGGAAAGAGGTGATCGTTATGTCTCACCCCATGCAAGAATAAATAAATTGGTTGAGGAGATATTCCCTTTAAGGCTTAAAAATTCATTTCATGCAGTAATAAACCTGAATGCCCAAAAAACACTAAAGGAAAAATTTAACAGGGATTCTATTGCCGTTCCCAATGTGATGGATTTTGATATGGAGTTTGGTTTAAGAAATGATTCTAATAAATATCTTCGAAGAGATCTTGGACTTGAACCAACTGATAAGCTTTTATTCCAGATAACAAGAATTGTGCGGCGAAAAGGAATTGAGGTTGCCATAGACCTTATTGATAAGCTGGATGATAATAAAATCAAATTGGTAATCACAGGTAATTATAAGGATGATGAGGGAAGTGAATATTACTATGAACTGGTTAATCAGATTCATGAACTGAAACTTATGCGTAAAGTTATATTAGCCTCATATATAATTCACAACAAAGGCCTGGTTGGAAATGGTTCGGAAAGAAATTATTCACTTTCCGATGGATATGCTCATGCTACGGCATGTACATACTTTAGTACCTACGAAGGATTTGGAAATGCTTTTGTTGAGGCTGTTCTGGCTAAACGGCCAATATTTGTTAATAATTATGAGCCGGTGTATTGGCCGGATATCGGAAGCAAAGGTTTCAAAACCGTAATGCTTGAGAATAATATTCTTACTGATAAGGCAATTGAAGGAATGAGCGAAATCATTTACAATGAAAACCTAAGTAAAGAAATAGCAGAATATAATTATCAACTAGGTAAGAAATATTTTTCCTATGAAGCGTTACAGGAAAAACTGGAAGAACTTCTTAATATTTCAAAAAAATTATGATACGCTGCTGAATACTTTGTTCTAATTTGTTTGCTTCTGATTCTTATTATTTGTTGTTAAACAGCATTTTATAATATATAAACTACGTATTAAACTACGTAGTTAACTACGTAGTTTAATACGTAGTTTATGAGTTTGACCTAATTAATTTCTTTTCCACCTGCCTCTAATAACTAAACAAAAAGTAGCTCTGAAATAATATTGTCAGCAATAAATTTACCTTTTTCAGAAAGAACCAGTTTTTTGTCTTTTTTCTCTATTAGCCCTGATGAAATATATTTCTGTGCCATATTCTCACAATATTTTCCCGATTCTTCAGAAAAATTTTGTTCAATGTATTCAAGATCTATACCCCAAATAGTTCTTAAGGAGGTGAGTACGTAATCATTATAGCGTGTATTAATTTCAAGTGTTTCTTTTATTGAAGGAATTAATCCATTTTTAATCTTCTCAAGATATTCTTTATTATTATTTATATTCCATTGTCTGGATGTTATATTAAACGAATGTGCTGACGGGCCTATTCCTAAATATTTTGACTGATTCCAGTAATTGCTGTTATGTTTTGAATAAAAGCCGGTTTTCGCAAAATTTGATATTTCATATTGTATGAAATCATTTTCTTTTGTGAGTTTGATCAACTTCTTATACTGTTTATAACTTTCATTTTCAGTAACTTCTTTGAACTTTCCTTTACTCAGCAAGTTAAAAAACATTGTTTTTGGTTCAATTGTAAGATGGTAGGCCGATATGTGCCGGATCTCCAATTCAATGGTTTTTTCAATATTTATTTCAAAATTATCTTCAGTCATACCTGGAATTCCATATATCAAATCGATGCTTATATTACTAAAACCGGTATCTTTTGCCATAATAACCGAGTCATAGCTTTGTTTAGCATTGTGTCTGCGGTTTAATAGTTTCAGATCTTTGTCAAAGAAAGATTGGCACCCAATGCTAATCCTGTTTACAGGTGTTTTAGCCAGTTTGTTAAGATATTTTATAGTAAGATCTTCAGGATTAGCTTCAAGTGTAATTTCTGTGTCTGACATAACCATCATAGAGTCAAAAATCACATCCAATAATCGAGTAATTTCTATATGATTTAGTAATGATGGTGTCCCTCCACCAAAATATATTGTTTTAATACTATCGTCCAGTAGATAATTTTTTCTTAACCTGATCTCTGTCATTAATGCTTTTATCATTTCATCTTTCAGCTTCAATGACGCAGATTTATGAAAATCGCAATAGTTACATATTTGTTTACAAAAAGGGATATGTATATAAACACCTGCCATTTTTTCCTTGTTTATTCAAGGAAACCAACTACTACATTTGAAACAGCCCGAGGCTCAGGAGGTAGTGAATATATATTTTTTTCATAGTCATGATTATAGGGTGAAACATTTATAACTTCACCTCCAACCACCAGGGTGCTGCTTCCCCCGGGATCAAATCCCATACCCTTTTTAATACCGAAGTCAACCAGAATGTTGGCCATATCAATATGTGTAGCACCTACCGATTCACGAATTCTCCCATTTATGGTCAATACTGCCAGATTACCATTCTTGTCAATTCCAACGGCTATTTTTGGTCCTCTCATATCAGTATAATCCAATCTTGCAGCCTGGGTTTTAATTGAATTAGAAGTTTTCCAGCCTTCTTTTTCCATATCCAGAGAAAACTTACCATCGTTAACTAACATTGGACCTGCTTCTACTGCATATTGTATATCTTCATACCCATTTATGATCATATTCAGCTCCCTTTCAACCTCAAAGAGGTTTTCCTGGTAATTTGCCGGGTCAAAAGAAAATGTTAATCCAACCGGAATTATTTTTATTTTTTCACCTTTTTTAGATCTAATAATTTCCTTAACTGTATTGCCTGCCATGCGTACTATTACCCTGCCATTACCATATAAATATTCCCCATCAAACATCAAATCGTAATAACATGGTTCTAAGCCTGGTTTTGTAAGGTTATAATTTGATTTATTAAATTCCAGTTCTACAACCTTATTAGAAATAATAAGACCATTTTCACAATTTACTCTTTGGATATCGATTT
This sequence comes from Bacteroidota bacterium, assembly GCA_030613125.1. GTDB lineage: Bacteria > Bacteroidota > Bacteroidia > Bacteroidales > VadinHA17 > JAUWMO01. The sequence goes on from JAUWMO010000006.1 coordinate 4,423, forward strand.
TCCCATCACGATTCACTAATAAGGCAGGTTTATTGAACAGTGGAGGGCATTTAACAATATAATCTGATATTAATAAACCAAGAGGAGACCCGATATATGTTTCAGGAATACCTAACTTTCCTACCAGTTCCGGATTAAGTATATAACCCCCATTCCAGGCGATCTGAATATTATTTTTTGTGGAGTTTTCAAAATCTTCAACAAAACGGGTAACCGTTTTGGTATTACCATCACCATCTATAGTAATGTATTTCCATTTTTTATTATTTCCGGGGCTCTGTGTTATTGCAAATGCACCATTCCATGGTGATTTATCTCTATACACACCGCTGACAAATGTATGGTCAACGTATTTTTTTTTCTCCTTTTTTTGTTGTTTCAGATTACTTAATACGGTCAAAATTGGTGAACCCCGTTTTTCAGCATCTTCCCTGATTATAGAAAATAATTTTTCTGTTCCCAGTTTTTTTGATAACTCTTTAAAATCTGCACTATTCATGGCCAAATGAAAATCATATGCTGTTTGAATTGGTGTCGGATAGGCCAGCGTGGTTCTAACTCCTGCAGGTACAAATTGAATATACCCAGAGCCCTCTGATACTCCCATGATATTTGCAGTTAAAGGGTCACTAACCCTGTCAATGTGGATCCTGTCAATATCAATGATATCAGTCATAACTGCAGCGTTCCTGTGATGAGATATTAGTAAACCTTTTTCATTTCTTATATGAATAAGTATTTTTAATGCTTCTTTTCCAAGTTGTGGAAAGTGAACACCTACACTCAATTGTTTTGTTTTAATAATTTGTAAAAGCTGGTGTTTTAATAATAATTTTAATTCATTATCACTTCCCTGCTGAATAAACTCTATAACCTCTTCAGCAGGAGCAGCCCCTCTAATTGGTTTTTCACGTAAAAATAAATAAATAGGTTTTTTCCCTTTCAGGTCTTTTAATAGTCTTTTCTCTGTTAATTCTTCTTCTAATTTCAGTTTATATCTTGATCTGATGGCCTGAAGAACAAAAAACTCTAATTCGTGCTTCACATATTTTCCCGAAAATATTCCCAGGGGTATATTTTCTTTCATCTTTTGCATCAGGATATCCCTGTCATCAATTCTCATATCTGTACTGGCAGTCATTTGAGATAATGCAAGGTTCCAATCAGTAAAAAAATGAATTCCCGCATCTATTTTGAAAGTTCTTTTTGGCTGAATAATTTTATGATAAAGAATATTGATCAGCCCGGTAATTTCCTGGTATGTAAAATCCTGATATAAATAATGCTTTTTGTTTCTGTGACGATATGCAAAAGAGTGATCATGTTGAATTTCAACTTCGCCTTCATTGATTCTGAAAATGTTATCAACTGTATTATAAAATTCTTTTTTTTTCTTATCAGAAATGTATTCGGATTCTGGCTTTTCCTCGATCATTTTTTCTGCGAATGAAAAGATCATACCTTTTATTCGTTGCTCTTCGGCACGAAAAGCGCTTGGGTCAATTAATGATTTTAAATTAAGCATGTAAGAAAGGCGGCCAAAACCCGGAAGATAATGTCTGTTCTTTGTATTAATTAATGTTCTCAGATCATTATTGGAGAAGTTTACTATTTCCTTATATTCCTTAAGTGATTTTTTACAGGTTTTTTCAAAACGGTTATTAGATTGTAATTGGCTGTATAACTTATGACAAATATCCCATATATTATTATTAAGGGAATCCAGGCTATATCTTTTTTGTACTACTTTCAAATTATGCCTGAAAATATTTCCTGCCATATGTGGATAAAATACTTCATTTATAATTCTATTTATTTGCTTATTTCTTATTTTTTTTCCATCAAATTCAATAACATTTAAACGATCTTTTTCAGGAAGGTGTTCCCCTATTACATCGGAATAAACATTCTCAGGATAATATCTCCTGCAAAATATTGGTGTACTACATGCAGCTGCTTCAATTATGGGTAAACCTCTGCCTTCAGTTTCACTCGGCAAAAGAATCAAAGATGCAATATTAAACAGGTCAACTATGCCAACCGGATTCTCAAAGCGTATTTTGAATTTTTCTTTATCCAATTCGCTAAAAAGAAAAGCCAGATAAACTTTTCCTCTAAATTCCTCATCCAAATTTTGCAGAAAAATATGAAACTGTTTAATTAATTTTTCAAAATAATTGAAGTGACCTGCAGCAATTGGTCCGGTTACTAATATTGTTAGTTTCAGATTTTCTGTTTCATTAAATTTACTCCTGAATTTTTCGCTTCCAAATAATTTCTTAAGTAATCTAAAACCAACTTCAATCCTTTTTCTTGCAATAATTCTTGTTGGTTGAAGGAAAACTATATTTTCCGCAAGAAAATTTCTTATAGGTTTTGTTTTTTTCCATCCTATTAGTATTGGCCTGGTATTTCCAGGATCAACAAGTCTGTTTTGAATTACATCACGTGCTGCATAAGCGATAAGAGTTTTCTTATACCTGCTTAATATTTTTTCAAACTGGTAAAAAGTGTTTATTTTTTTTCTTTTATTATTATCCTTGTAGTCAGAAATATCAACAGCCGTTCCTATTTCACAAACATTTGCAGGATTATGACCATTGATATCAACCAGGTGCTTTGTTTGTTCATGATTAATATTTACAGACATCCATGATCTTGATTCCCAGGGATAAAGTACTTCAATTTGAGAAAAAAACTCTCCCAGATGTGAATTTGTAAAAAATAAGTCTCTAGGTTCTGGTTTTAACCCTTTTTCGTTCCTGGTAATTTCACTGTTTCCTCCTTCCCAGTAAAAATCATGATTATTATTAATTACCGGTAATCCGAGGTATTCAGTAACAAAAATAGTAGCAAGCGTAAGTGATACATTTCCTGGATTTGAAGCTACATTTACAATATACAGTAATTGTATGTCTTCATCCTCTATATATCTTCCGAGTTTCTCAGTAATAGTCAATACTTCATCCCAAAAGTCCAGTATTAAATCATTGTATTCTTTACTTCCCCTTTCCAGTTTTACGAAAAAGAACTTTTTGTATAATTTCCAACCGTCAAAAGAACGAGCTTCAATTATTTCAAATTTTTTATATGTAGGATCAATTAGTTTGTATGTTTCAGGTTGAAAATTACCTCCTATCAGATGTATAGGGATTTCCGGATAGTTAATTCTGAATAGTTTTGCGTATTTTAAAATTTCTATTGTAACACCGTCAATTGAATATCCAAATGTCAGGAAACCTATTCCTTTTTCAGCAATATGCTTTTTAAATTCTTGATAACTACCATTAAATTTTGCAGTTGGAACAGGATTGGATTCTTTAAATCTATCGATAAAGAGCCCAAGATCAAACCAGGTTTGAATATTTTCCTTCCTGAGAAGCTCAATCATTTTTTTAACAGACATCCTTTCTTTCATCATCTGAATTATTACTGGTTATCTAAATAAAATTAAGAAATTTAAGCTTATTTTGTACTTAAAGTGATATTTTATTCTTAATGAAATTATTAAGGACTCTATATGAGACTATTATTTAAACATTTCAAATACTCTATAATCTGGATATTACTAATTGTTTTTTTAAGTTTATTTCCATCGACAAGTTTTGATAATTCTTCCTTTTTAATATTTCCTCATTTTGATAAAATTATTCATGTATTTCTCTATTTTATTTTAACTATTACTATTTTATCAGGTTTGTATAAATACAAAAATCAATATTCCAAAATATTGATTTATACAATTTCTTTATTGATAACTATAATATTAGGCGGTTTTATGGAATTGGTTCAGGGTTATATGGGACCAATTATTGGAAGAGGGCTTGATATTTTTGATTTCTTCTCAAACATTGCAGGATCTCTACTGGCAATTTTCTCATTTATAATATATCAATTTAGTGTTCGTTAATTTTTCAAAGGAATTTTGTTAATTCTCCTCTTATGTCTGCCTCCATCAAATTTTGTACTTAAAAATGTTTTTATAATAATAATTGCTGTTTCTAAATTTATAAAGCGGCCTGGTAAAGCACAAATATTAGCATTATTGTGTGATCTTGCCAATCTTGATATTTCCTCATTCCAGCATAGTGCTGATCTTATATTATTATACTTATTGACAGTCATATTAATTCCATTCCCACTTCCGCAAATACTTATACCAAAATCATATTCTTCATTTACTATTAACACAGCAAGAGAATGTCCAAAATCAGGATAATCAACACTTTCATCTGAAAACGTTCCTAAATCTTTTACATAGTAATTATTCTCTATCAAATATTTTATAATTCCTTGCTTTAATCTAAAACCTGCATGGTCACAGGTAATTGCAATCTTAATTAACTTCATGTTTTTTCAATAAAAATCAAACTTACATAATTATTTTTTCATAAAGAAATTGTGTTATTTAACTACAAATAGATTCATTGTGGCAATAAAATGAGAATTTTGGAACAAAATTTGAGAACAAAATATTTAGTAAAACTGTTTACAATTTGTTAAACCATTTATATAACTTCTAATAAAATTAAAGTTTCATATTTTCTATAATATTTTTAAAAATAAATCATAATTAAAATATCAATTTTATTTTATCATATTTCAACAAATTGTAAACATCAATATAAATACTTTTATTAACAAATTACTGAAAACCATTAATTAACAACATAGTATTTATTTAGTTATTATTTTATATATAAATGAATTAGCCTATTATTAACTTGTGAAAAAACTGTTGTTTATTATTTGAAAAATTTAATACTTAAATTCATTAATTTTATCAACTATTTCAACAGGATAATATCATTATATACTATAAATATTTATATATAATATATATTATGAATAAGAAGAAATTTGTTAATATTATCAGGAAAAAGGGTTTTATTGATGAACAACTTCCAGGTGAAATAGATCTGGTTGAAGAAATAAATAGGTTGAGAGTTGAAAAAAATGCCATTATCATGGCACATTATTATCAGAAAGGAGAAATTCAGGATATAGCAGATTTTGTTGGTGACAGTTTAGCTCTGGCACAAGAAGCTGAAAAAACAGATGCTGATATAATTGTTTTTGCAGGTGTTCATTTTATGGCTGAAACAGCAAAAATTCTATCGCCTGATAAAAAAGTTCTTCTTCCTGATATGAATGCGGGTTGTTCTCTTGCTGACTGATGCTGTGCTGTTAGTTTTGAAAAATTTGTAAAGGAACATCCTGAGGACACAGTAATTTCTTATGTAAATACTACTGCTGAAATAAAAGCTTTAACAGATATTGTATGCACATCGACAAATGCTTTACAGATTGTAAAATCACTGCGCGAAAATGAAAAAATAATTTTTGCTCCTGATAAAAATCTTGGAAATTATATAAATAGTATATCAGGCAAAAATATGCTTATTTGGGATGGAGCTTGTCATGTGCATGAAGAATTTTCAGTTGAAAGAATTTTAGAATTAAAAAAGGAATATCCTAATGCAAAAGTAATTGCTCACCCCGAATGCCAGAAACCAGTATTAATTATTGCAGACCATATTGGTTCGACATCATCATTACTAAAATTTACTGTACAAGATGATGCAAAAGAATATATTATTGCAACAGAATCAGGAATTATACATCAAATGAAGAAGAAGAATCCAGATAAATTGTTTATACCTGCTCCACCAAAAGATTCAACTTGTGCTTGCAATGATTGCCAGTATATGAAATTAATAAGCCTTAAAAAGATTTATTTTACTCTTAAATATGAATTACCTGAAATAAATATGGATGCAGATGTTATTAAAAATGCTGTTAATCCAATTAAAAGAATGCTTGATATATCTGAAAAACTAGGTATTTAGCTTGAATTTCATGTAATGAATGTTTAAATTGAAAAAAAATAATTAATATTTTAAATCATAAAAAATAATATGCGAACGGGGATATTATTATTGGTTTTCCTGGTTTCGTCAAATTTAGCAGGTCAGGGAATTATTTCTAACGGGTATAATAAATTTTATTATCCAAATGGTCAGATATCGAGTGAAGGATATATGAAAAATGGAAAACCTGATGGATATTGGAAAACATATTATGTTACAGGTGTCCTAAAGTCTGAGGGCAAAAGGATTAACCATTTATTAGATAGTGTCTGGATTTTTTATAACCAGGTAGGAGATATAATTGAGAAAATTAATTTCCAATATGGCAAAAAAAGTGGTTACTACTATACTTATAAATATGATAGTAAAAACAGTTCTGAAGGATATATCGCCTCAAAAGAATTATATATAAATGATAAAAAGGAAGGATCTTCTTCTTCTTATTACAGTGAAAATAGAATTCATAGAACTATAAATTATGTGAATGGTAAAAAACAAGGAATTGCCTTTGAGTATTCAGAGAATGGTACAATCATATCTATTCTTGAGTATCATAACAATTATTTATTTAACAGAGAAAAAGTTAATAGAGCAGATAATAATAGTTTAAAACAAGGAATATGGAAAGAATTTTATCCTGATGGAAAAATTCATTTTGAAAGGACTTATTTAGATGATCAGCTTAACGGCTATTATAAGGAATATGATAGAAATGGAAATTTAATATTTGCTATCAGATATGAAAATGGAAAAATAATTAATGAAAAAGCTGATGAAACGGATGAAATTGAAATAAGAAACACCTATGATGAAAACGGAATTTTAGTAGCAAGCGGGCCATTTAAAGAGAATGTACCTGTTGGTATACACAGGAAATATAGAAAAGATGGAAATGTAACTGAGTCAACTATTTATAACGATTCAGGCAGGATAATATCTACAGGAATTGTAAATGAAAAAGGTGAAAAGGAAGGTGATTGGACAGACTTTTATCCTACTGGTGAAAAAAGAGATGAAGGAAAATATACAAATAATAAAAAATCAGGAACCTGGAAATTTTACAGATTAAATGGTACAGTTGAACAAGTTGGAAATTATAGAAATGATAGAATTAATGGATTATGGAAGTGGTATTATCCAAACGGATACTTACTTAGGGAAGAGGAATATTTCCTTGGTAAGGAGGATGGATTATCTGTTGAGTATTCGGACTCTGCTGACGTTATTGCAAAAGGTGAATATATTAATGGTGAAAAAGAAGGAGAATGGTATTATAATGCAGGAGGAGATCAAATTGAAAAAGGTAATTACATTACAGGATTACGTGAAAATATTTGGAAATATTATTTTATTAACGGAAAATTAAAATACTCAGGGTCTTATAGACAGGGTTTACCTGATGGTAAACATAAATACTTTTACGAAAATGGTCTAATAAAGGAAGAACAATATTATGAAATGGGGCTTAGGCAAAAAAACTGGAAAAAATATGATCAGGATGGAAATATTATATTGAGTATTAGTTATAAAGATGATATTGAAAAAAGAATAAATGGTGTCAAAATAAATCTAAAAGAAGATATTAAACGCATAAAATAAGGTTAATGGAAGATAATTTTGACATAAGAATTGATAATTTAACAGAACAGGAGAAAGAATACGAAATCAAACTTCGTCCATTAAGTTTTATTGATTTTCAGGGTCAAAAAAATGTAGTTGATAATCTAAAGGTTTTTATAACAGCAGCACTTCAAAGAAAAGATGCCCTTGATCATACACTTGTTCATGGACCTCCGGGTCTTGGAAAAACTACACTTGCTTACATTATTGCAAATGAACTTAATGTTAATATTAGAATTACATCAGGTCCGGTTTTAGACAAACCGGGAGATCTGGCAGGTTTATTAACAAGTCTTGAAAAAAATGATGTTCTATTCATTGATGAAATACACAGGCTTAGTCCTGTTGTTGAGGAATACTTATATTCTGCGATGGAAGATTATAGAATTGATATAATGATTGATAAAGGACCAAGTGCAAGAAGTGTACAGTTAAAACTTAACCCATTTACTCTTATTGGTGCCACAACTCGTTCAGGTTTACTTACAAGTCCTTTAAGGGCACGATTTGGAATAACTTTACACCTGGAATATTATACAGCATCAATTTTGACTAAAATAATAAATCGCTCTGCTAAAATTCTTCAGGTTGAAATCACCGAAAATGCAGCAAAAGAAATAGCTTCACGTAGCAGGGGAACTCCTCGGATAACTAATGCACTATTACGAAGAGTTAGAGATTTTGCCCAGGTAAAAGGAGATGGAAAAATAGATATTGATATAGCCAGGTATTCACTAAAAGCTCTTAATATTGATCAATATGGCCTTGATGAAATGGATAACAGAATATTAAAAGCAATTATTGGGAAATTTCAAGGCGGTCCAGTTGGAATATCGACTATAGCTACAGCGGTAGGTGAAGACAGTGAAACCATTGAAGAGGTTTATGAACCATTCCTTATTAAAGAAGGATATATAAAAAGAACTCCACGGGGAAGAGAAGCTACAGAATTGGCATATAAACATCTGGGCAAAGAAATTTTAAAAGATGGTAACCTTTTATTTTGAAAAGCCGGGATTACAGACAGAAATTTTTTTATATTTGAATAATATAAATAATTAAAAACATATAAATATTAAACCATGAAAGAGTTTTTAAAAAGATTTGGAATTATTTTCATTTTTTTTGGAGTCCTGGTTCTTAGTTATACTAAAATATTTAAATTGGAAAGCAATCAACTATTGCTTATTAGCGGGGGGCTGATAATGGGTGGATTTATTATTTATGTGATTATAAACAATATTATTGACTGATCAGTAATTAAATAAGTACTTTTAAATATTTCCCATCTTGGTTAATGCTTGGATATCAAGGATTTTTATTTTCCTGCCATTCAGCTCAACCAACCCATCGCTTTTAAATTCAGATAATAGACGAATTACAGATTCTGTAGCAGTGCCAACTATATTAGCAAGCTCTTCTCTTGTAAGTGAAATTTGAAGAGTATTATTACTATCCAACCCGAATTTTTCTTTTAACAGAATTAAAACTTCAGCAAGTCTTTCTCTGACAGTTTTTTGGGCTATATCGGTAATATAAGAATTAGCTTCGCCCAATTCCTGGCAAGCTAATTTCATAACCTCAAATGAAAATCCTGGATTATTATTTACTAATTCCAGTAAAAGATGAGCAGGCAAATAACATAAAATACCGTCTTCAATAACTTTGGCAGTGGTACATGCATTTTCATTACTCAAAATTGAACGATAACCTAAAATATTTCCTCTCTGAGCAAAAGCAATAATTTGTTCTTTTCCGTCAATACCTGTTTTGTAAATTTTTACAACACCCTTGTTTACACAGTAAAAGCCTGTCATTCTTCTTCCTTCATGGTATAATATTTCTGCTCGTTTAAAGTAATTACATTCTTTTTCAAAATTGACCATATCCATTTCTTCTTCTGTAAGGTGTTTAAAAATAGAATGTAAGTTAAGAGAACACTCTTCTTCAGTAGGAATATGTTTTGATCTCTTCATTAAATTATTAGATTGCTTTTCAAGGAAAGAACACCTGCTTTAATTTTTGCAAGATACAATTTAAAAGTATATTTGAAAAAAAATTTAATCATTTAAACATTTGATAGAATGAGGGAAACCATTAATATGAGCTGGTTAGAAGGACTTGCTTTTGAGACTGAAGTATCAGGGGAAAAAATTATTATTGATGCAGTAGAAAAAGTAGGTGGAAATAACCGGGGGCCACAGCCAAAACCATTAATGCTGGTTGCACTGGCAGGCTGTACAGGTATGGATGTGATTTCTATCCTTAATAAGATGAGGGTAGAGATAAAAAAATTTAATGTACGTGTGGAGGGAGATCTCACTGAAGAACACCCTAAGCATTTTACAAAAATGAATATAATATATGAATTTGCAGGTAAAAACCTTCAGATAAGTAAGCTTGAAAAAGCAGTAAATCTATCGCAAGACCGTTACTGTGGAGTATCATATAATTACCGTAATGCTTTTGAACTAACTTATGAAATAAAAGTTATTGATGAATAGAAAAACTTAGTTATGAGAATTTTACAATAAATTGTATTTTGATATTAGATTGAATAAGTAAATTGTTCCAGAAAACGTATATCATTTTCAAAATATAACCTTAAATCATTAATCTGATATTTTAACATAGCTATACGCTCAACACCCATTCCAAAAGCAAAGCCGGTATAAACTTCAGGATCAATTTTATTACTTTTTAATACATTAGGATCAACCATACCACAACCCAGTACTTCAAGCCAGCCTGTATATTTACATACGTTGCAACCTCTACCGTTACAAATCTTACAAATAACATCCATTTCAGCAGAGGGTTCAGTAAATGGAAAGAAAGAGGGTCTTAAGCGTATCTGTGTGTCTTCACCGAATATTTCCTGGGAAAAATATAGCAGGGTTTGTTTTAAATCGACAAACGAAACATTTTTATCGATATATAATCCTTCCACCTGATGAAAAATACAATGTGCTCTGGCTGAGATAGCTTCATTGCGGAATACTCTGCCTGGTGAGATGGTACGAATGGGAGGTTTTTGTTTTTCCATAATCCTGACCTGTACTGATGAAGTATGTGTTCTTAATAGAACATCTTCTATACCATTATCATATGGTGAGGTTTTATGAATAAAAAAGGTGTCCTGCATGTCTCTTGCGGGATGTTCGGGAGGAAAATTTAGTTTTGAAAATACATGATTGTCGTCTTCGATTTCAGGACCCTCTGAAATAACAAAACCCAAATGTGAAAAAATCTCGATTATTTCATTCATCACAGTAGAAACAGGATGCCTTGATCCTACCTTTAGAAGATCACCCGGCAAACTCAGATCTGATTTTGTATGATAATCACTTATCTGATCAAGACTGTTTTTAAGATAGGTAATTTTATCGAGAACAGTATTTTTTAAAGTGTTAATACCAAGGCCAATCTCTTTTTTCATTTCAGCAGGCACCTCCTGAAATTCTTTGAAAAGTTCGGAAATAATACCTTTTTTCCCTAAAAATCTAATTCTAAACTGTTCAATATTCTGAGGTAATTTGGCTTCAAAAACTTTAGCCTCGTTAATAAGTTGGTTTATTTTTTCTAACATGTATTATTTTTTTACAGTTTTCATTTGTAAAATCTTTATATCTTCTAATGCCCTATCTCTTTCATCTGTTTTAACCAATGTGATTTTATCGATAACTTCAAGACCCTCAACAACCTGACCAAATACAGTATAATTTTGATCGAGATGTGGTGTTCCTCCTGATGTTTTATAAACCTGACGTTGTTCGGGAGGGATTGTATATGCTTTCATTTTTAAAAATTCTTCTTCTGTTTTGAGTGCAGCGGCTTCCTGTACCTTTGAATAATCAATTTTTCCATCATTTTCAAGAGCCTTTTTCTTTTCATCTTCAACAAATTTGAAGAAAACCGATTGCTTTAACATATTGTTGATTTTATCTTCTATTTTATCAAGCTCTTCATCTGTAAAAACTTTTCCCTGAACAATATAAAACTGAGAACCACTAGACCTTTTTTCCGGATTGACCTGGTCAGATTTTCTGGCAGCTGCAAGAGCCCCTTTTTTATGGAATAACCCTGGTCGAAATTCTGCAGGAATCGTATATTCTGGCCCACCATTACCCAAAACATCACCAGATTTTGCTGTTTTAGAATCAGGATCACCTCCCTGTACCATAAATTCTTTTATAACCCTATGAAAAAGAGTACCATCATAATATCCTTCATTTACCAATTTTAAAAAATTATCCCTGTGAAGAGGAGTTGTATTATAAAGTTTAATTTTTATGTTTCCTAATGTTGTTTCAATAAATACAAGCTGTTCTTTGTTTTCTAATTTACTTTTTGAAACACAACCACTCGTTAAAATGGTAATAGAAAAAACAAATAATACAGAAAATTGATAAAATCTTTTAAATAACATTTTGTTGGATTTAAATTTTAATATGTTTTTAAACAAAAGTATTATTTAAGTAATATATAGAAAAGAAATATTAGGAAATACTGTTTATTAATGGTTATTAATAAATTGACTAATTTCGTTGAAATTTTTTAAGTCCCAATGGATAAACTAAAAACTGATAGTAAAGAAAAAACATACCGATTAGCTATAACTGAAGGATGGATATCGGGTGTAGGAAATATAATTTTGTTTGGACTTAAAATATGGGCCGGCTTAGTTTCTGGTTCAATTGCCTTAATAGCAGATGCATGGCATTCACTAACTGATACTCTTACATCACTTATTGTATTAATTGGAATTAAAATAGCAGTCAAACCTGCGGACAAAGAACATCCATACGGACACGGAAGGGCTGAAGTAATAGCCTCATTAATTATTGGGATTTTATTAATACTTGTTGCTATCCATTTTGTTACTGAATCGGTTGAAAAACTTAAATACAGGGAAGATGCTAATTTTGGGATAATTGCAATTTCTGTTGTGATATTATCCATAATAGTGAAAGAAGGGATGGCACAATTTGCGTTTTGGATTGCAAGAAAAACCAAAGCAGAGAGTATCAGAGCCGATGGATGGCACCATAGATCAGATGCCATATCATCTGTAATTATTCTTTTAGGAATTTTTGTTGAAAAATTTGCATGGTGGATTGACGGAGCGATGGGCATATTGGTTTCATTTGTAATCTTTTATTCTGCCTGGTTAATATTAAAGAACACAATTAGCATATTACTAGGACAAAAACCTGATAATGAGATGATCAATGAGATAAAAACACTGGTTGAAAAGATTTACCCCGGAAAACTGAGATTACACCATTTTCATATACACAATTATGGCTTTCATAATGAAATGACCTTTCATATTGTTCTGCCTGCAAATATGAGATTACATGAAGCCAGAAAAATTACTCAAAAAATGTTTGAAGAAATAAAATCACAAATGAATATTTTGGCCACAATCCACATAGATACAGAGAGCAAGTATTAATTTTGTCAACATAATTTCAATATTAAGATTATTTAATTGAATTATATTAAACAATTAGCTGGCCAGACTCTGGTTTATGGAATGGGAACAATGGTTCCCCGCGTTCTAAATTATGCTCTTTTAACACCTTTTTATACCAGGATATTCCCTCTTGCGAGTGGTGAGTATGGAGTTGTGACAGAAATTTATGCCTACATGGCCATACTGTTGATAATTCTTACATATGGTATGGAAACGACTTTTTTCCGTTTTACAACCTCTAAACAGTACAACAAAGAGAAAGTATATAATGCATCATTAGTGTCATTATTTACTACTTCAATACTATTTATTGTTTTAATGATTGTATTTGCAGATAGGATTGCAAACCTGCTTGAGTATTCCGGGCACAGGGAATACATTATAATGTTTTCACTGATTGTTGCTATAGATGCATTCACAGCCATTCCATTTGCCAGATTAAGAATTGAAAACCAGGTATTTAAATTTTCAGCAATCAAATTGATAAACGTTTTGATTATTGTAATTGTAGCATTTTCATTTCTCTATTTTATTCCCCGGCATATTGATAATAATCCGGAAACATTTTTTAAAAAGATATATTCTGATAAAATAGGCGTTGGATATGTATTTATTGCGAATTTAAGCGGGAGTATTGTAAGTCTTTTATTATTACTGCCACATATTATAAAAGCCAGGCTAAAAATTGATATGAAAGTGCTTAAAACAATGTTCGTATATGCATTGCCTCTTCTTATTGCTGGCCTGGGAGGTGTGCTTAACGATTCATTTGATAAAGTAACCATGAAATTTTTATTACCTGACAGATCTACTTCTATGAACCAACTGGCTGTATATGGAGCAAATTTTAAAATAGCTGTACTGATGAGCCTGTTTATACAAATGTTTAGATACGCTTTCGAGCCATTTTTCTTTTCAAGATCAAATGAAAAAAATGCCAGGGAACTTTATGCTCAGATAATGAATTATTTTGTGCTCTTCTGCCTTTTTATTTTTATTGGTATATCACTCAACCTTGATATTTTTAAATATTTAATTGACAAAGATTATTGGTCAGCTTTAAATGTTGTACCAATTATTTTAATGTCTTTTGTTTTTTTGGGAATATTTGTAAATCTTTCAGTTTGGTATAAACTGAATGATATCACTAAATACGGTGCTATTATAACCTTTGCCGGAGCGGTAATAACAATTTTTATTAACATTAAATTTATTCCTGTATATGGATACATAGCATCAGCATGGGGACATTTTACAGCATATTTAGTGATGGTTGTTTTATCCTATTTTTTAGGAAAAAAATTCTATCCGGTTTCCTATAATATTCTTAAGATTACAAGTTATTTTATACTTGCTCTTGGAATATTTGCTGCTGGAACCTTAATGCAATTTCAATTGAAAATAATTAGTTTTATTGTAAACAATATTATGATAGGGATTTTTGTTGTAGTTGTATATTTTAAAGAAATTAAAGGAAAAATATTATAGTTTGATATTAAATTATTAAAAAAATGATTGTTAAAATAGTTAATAAATCAAAGCATGAGCTACCAAAATATAGTACTGAATGTTCTGCTGGAATGGATTTAAGAGCAAACCTTGAGATGCCGGTTGTGTTAAGATCACTTCAGAGAGCTCTGATCCCTACAGGATTATTTATTGAACTTCCGGAAGGTGTTGAAGCACAAATAAGACCCAGGAGTGGACTTGCTATAAAAAATGGAATTTCAATTTTAAATACTCCTGGTACAATTGATGCTGATTACAGAGGTGAAATTCAGATTATCCTGGTCAATTTATCGAGTGAAAACTTTATTGTTAAAGATGGTGAAAGGATATGTCAAATGATTATTACAAGACATGAAAAAATATCGTGGAACAATGTTGATGTACTTGAAGAAACTGTTCGTGGAAGTGGTGGATTTGGGCATACTGGTAAAAAATAAGATAGTAAAACTTTTACGGAATTTTTAGAAAAAGGAGTAATGAAAACTGATTTATTTTTGAGTAAAGAATTTAAAAAATTAATCCAAATAATTATTTATTTAGGTTTATTATTTGTTGTGATATCTTGTCATAGGAAAGCTGTTCCGGGAAAGATTGATTATGTAAAAAAAGAACTTAACAGTAAAGATTTACAAAATTACAACTATCTGTTTAGTGAAGCATTGAAACAAAAAATTTTGGGAAACATCCCAAAATCAATAGCCTATTATGAACAATGCTTAAAAATAAATACTGAAAGTGATGCTTCAATGTTCGAATTAAGCAATTTATATTCATTAGTAGGAGAATATAAAATAAGTCTCGAACATGCTAAGAACGCTGTGAAAGAAGATCCTGAAAATCTTTGGTACAAGCTTCATTTGTTAAACCTTTATCTGACTTTGAATATGAATGATAGCAGTATAATGATTTTAAAGGAAATTCATGTTAATTATCCAGAAAGAACTGACTTATATTTTAATCTTGGGGGTATCTATAAAGAAAATGGTGATTTTAAAAAAGCGTTGAAAGTATTTGAGGAAATTGAAGATATTGTTGGATATAGTCCTAATATTATTTTACAAAAAGCTGAAATTTATGAAAAACAGAAAAAATTTGAAAAAGCGGAAGATGAAATAAACAAACTCATTGATAAATATCAGAGTAATATAAATTACTATATTATTCTTGCTGAACTTTTTTATAAACAAGGAAAACGTGATAAAGCATTAGAAATGTATAGTAAGGTTGAACAGATTGAAATAAACAGTAACGCTGCTCTTATTTCGAAAATTGGATTTTATAGAAATATAAATAATTATGATTTGTTATTTACTGTTCTTGATACTGTTGTTTCTAGAAATTCAATTGATTTAAACAAAAAAATTCAAATTATGATTTCTTTTATTACTGACCCCAAAGAAATAAAGGATTATCCAAATGAAATTCTTCTAAGACTGAGAGATCTACAAAAACTGAATAATGAAGATAATAGAATAAACGCTGTAATTGCAGATTACTATATGAATATTGAAAATTATCATGAAGCCTCTGAGATGTTTAAGCAGTATATTAAGAAAGATAAGACAAACTATATGGTTTGGGAACAGTTATTATACGTTGAGAATATAATAGGTAATTATCAGGATTTGTATGATCATAGCAAAGATGCATTATCATTATTTCGAACGGCGCCAGTTCTATATTTTTTTAATGGTGTTGCATGTACAGAATTAGGAAAACCATATGAAGCTGAAAAAATTTTGAAAAGGGGAATGAAGTTTGCAGAAGGTAATAAACCTCTTATGATTCAATATCTTGCAATGCTTGGTGAGACCTACCGAAATCTTGGGAAATACGATTTATCTGATAAATCATTTGAAGATGCTCTTGAACTGGAACCAAAAAATTTGATTGTATTAAATAATTACAGCTACTATTTATCGCTGAGGAAGAAAAATTTGAAGAAAGCATTAAAGATGAGTTCTGTTTGTATAAAAGAAGAGCCTTTAAATGCTACATATCTTGATACATACGGGTGGATACTTTTTCAAATGAGAAAGTATAATGATGCAATTAAATATTTAAAAATGGCTGTTGAGAATGACGATTCACCGAGTCCTGAAATACTTGAACACTATGGAGATGTTTTAAAAATAACCGGTGAAGATGAAGAGGCTATTAAATATTGGATTAAAGCAAGTAATGCAGGAGGTAATAAAGATGAATTAAAACAAAAAATTAGTAATGCCAGGCATTGATATTTATTTTAATAGAAAACAAAAAAAGCTGATTATTGAGATTATTACTTTGTTATTTGTCTGTTACATGGTTGGATGTAAATCTAAGTATATAGCTGTTCATGAATATATTCCAATGGTTAAAACAGAGACTATTATAAAAACAAATAAGGAAAACTATAATGCGATTAACAGTGTTTGGATTAAAAGGGTTAATGGATCATTAGTTCATAATGAGGTTGAAAAGAAATTTAAAGGAAATATTAGAATTGTTAAAGACAGTGTTATATTGATTAGTATTTATTCAAGTTTTGGGATAGAAGGATTAAGAATAATGCTGGAGCATGATTCAATTTTTATTTTAAATAGGATTAGAAACACCTATTTAGCCGAAGAAAATTCAAGAAACATACATCCAATCGGAAAATTACTGGATTATTCAATAATTCAGGATTTATTACTTGTAAATGGTCAGGGAATATTTAATGTGAATGATTTTGGCAGTATTAAAACAAAAGAAATTTATTCAAATGGAGATCTCTATTGTCTTAATAACAATTCTAAAAATGTGAAAAGAGGAAAAGATGACTTCCCCTTTATTTTAAGTAGAGCTTGTTTTGATACTAAATCCATGTTATTAAAAAGAGGTTTTTTCAATTTTATTGATGAAAATGATGAAGTTGAAATATTTTATTCTAATTATATTTTAGTCAACGAGGTTTCATTTATTAAAAGTTTGGAAATAATTAAAAAGAGTGAAAGTGATTCACTCAAAATTAAACTGATATTTGATAAAATTGAACTAAACAAATACTTACCTGTTAGATTTAATAAGAAATCTAAATACAAAAGAGTTTTTTCTATAAAAGATGTTTAATATAGCTGTAATACTTCGATTTTATTTGATTATAATAATTATTTTATTTGTTGATAGTAAGGAAGGTTATGGTCAAAATCGTGCTGAACTTGAGGAAAGGAGGGAAGCTGCAAGGAAGGATATTGAAAGAACCAGCAAAATCTTAAATGAAGTTTCAAAAAGCAAAAGTATATCAATAAATAGAATAGTTGTATTAAACAGACAAGTAAGAAGACGGCAGGATTTAATTTTTGACCTTGATCAGGAAATTGGTGAACTTAATACTAGAATATTTGATAATAAGTTTGTTATCAAATCGTTAGGTAGTGATGTGGAGAGAATTAAAACTGATTATGCAAAATTAATACAAGCCGCATATAAGCAGAAACCTCCTTTTTTTGAACTGACATACCTTTTTTCCTCTGGAGATATTAATCAGGCGTATAAGAGAATGCGATACATTCAACAATACGCCCGATACAGACAAAGGCAGGTTACGTTAATTAGAAGAATACAGAAATTACTGCGGACGAAAGAAATGGAACTAAAGGAACAAAAAGATAATAAAACTGTATTACTTAAAGATATTGAACGTGAAAAAACGAAATTAAGAAGTGAAAAAAAATCTCAACAAAAGATGGTTGCTGAGTTTGTTAAAAAAGAGAAGGATTTAAAGAAAAAGTTAGCACAAAAACGCAGAATAGCGAGGAAATTAGATAAAGAGATTGAAAAGGCTATAGAAATTGAGGCAAAAAATGAAAATGGTATTTTTAAATTAACTCCGGAGCAAAAATTAATATCAGAAAAATTTGTTAACAACAAAGGTAAATTACCGTGGCCAACTATAACCGGAGTTGTAACTGAAAAATATGGTGAGCACCCACATCCGGTTTGGAAACATGTTAGAGTTAGAAATGATGGTATTAATATAACTACATCTGAAGGAGATGTTGCAAGATCTGTATTTGACGGAGTAGTGATGAAGGTTTTTGCAATTCCGGGAGCCAATCAAACGGTGATTATTAGGCACGGGAATTATTTAAGCGTATATACAAACCTTATTGGTGTTAAGGTTAAGGTTGGTGATAATGTTGTTATTAAAGAAAAACTTGGTATTATATACACTGACAGTAGTGAAGGAAATGATACTACACTACATTTTATGCTATGGAAGGAGAAGGATAAATTAGATCCGGAATTATGGTTAAGTAACTAGAATTATTTATTATAAAAGTGTAACCTTTTTAAGTTATTGTAGTATAAAAAAATGTCTTAATATCCGATTATTTGGTACGAGAAAAAATGAAAAAGAATTTAAAGATACCTTCAGTACCTGAGAATATTAGGTTAGTTGAAAATTTAATAGACGAAATATCTAATCAACATGAGTTTGAATCGGATATGTACGGGAAAATTCTTGTTGCATGTGTTGAAGCAGTCAATAATTCTATTATTCATGGAAACAAATCAAATCCCGATAAGTATGTTAAAGTTGAGATAAAAAGTTCTACAAAAAAATTGAAGATAAAGGTTGAAGATGAAGGTAATGGTTTTGATTATGAGGATATTCCTGATCCGACGGCACCTGAAAATTTGGAAAACATTAACGGCAGAGGTGTTTTTTTAATGAATCATTTATCAGATGAAGTTAATTTTTTTAAAAATGGTTCTGAAGTAGAATTAATATTCAATCTTATCTAAAGTGTCTTTTTTTTTCCACTCGGAAGTCTCCGGTTTCAAGTTTAAAGATCACAGTAACTATAAGCAATGGCTGAAAAAGGTTATATACTGTGAAAAAAAGGAAATTGGAGAAATTAATATCATTTTTATTAGTGATGAAGCTATTTTAAAAATTAATAATAGTTATCTAAAAAATGACTGTTATACCGATATTATTGCCTTTAGCTATAACGAAAAGAATAAAATTTCGGGAGACATTTTTATTAGTATTGAAAGGGTAAAGGAAAATGCGAAAAAATTCGGAGAAAAATTTGAAAATGAATTAAATCGTGTAATTGTTCATGGAGTACTGCATCTTATCGGTTATAATGATAAAACAGAAGAAGAAAAAAAAATAATTAGGAATTTGGAAAATCACTATCTATCAATTATTTTAAGTAGTCAATCTAATTTTAAGTAGATTTTTTAGGTTGAGTTGGATGTTACCTGCCTTTGCATAATATACATTAACAACCTTAAGCTTGCAATATCGGCAACTACAATTCTGTTTGATTTTGAAAAAATTAAAGGAAAAGTAGTAAGCCATCTAAATCTCGTGAATTTATTCATTAATAGAAGGAAAAGTCCTTGCGACTCCGCTTCCACCTTCGCAAAAGCTTCGGTAGAACAAGAAAGATTATTCGTTAAAAGATGTGACTCATGAGGTATTAGTTCCTACGTAACTCAACGGAAGTTATTATTCACTAAGCTTTCCAAAGATCGGAACAGGCTATATGGTTTTCACTAACTCCGCTAGCTAAAACGTTCAAAGACAGCAGGATGACGACGGCTCGCTGGCATTTGTGCTAAATAAATGTTTATAGCCTCTTTAAGAGGAAAATCAAAGAAACCTTTTATGGAGGTTGATATTGACTTGATGAATTAATCTATTTAATAAAGTGTAGTTAGTTGAAATGCAAAAGACATATTTTTAGCAGAATTCTTATGGTCTAGTATCTTTGTATTGAAATTATATTTTTTATGGAAGAATACGATGTTATTGTTGTTGGTGCAGGTCATGCAGGAAGTGAAGCAGCGGCTGCTTCCGCAAGCTTAGGATCAAAGGTTTTACTTATAACTATGGACATGACAAAAATTGCTCAAATGTCCTGTAATCCTGCTATGGGAGGAATTGCTAAGGGACAGATCTTAAGAGAAATTGATGCCCTGGGCGGATTATCTGGCTTAGTTACAGATGAAAGCACTATTCAATTTAGAATGTTAAACAAATCTAAGGGTCCTGCGATGTGGAGTCCCAGAGCTCAATGTGACAGAATTAAGTTTTCGGCTGTATGGAGAAGTAAACTTGAAAGGATAAAAAACCTGGGATTTTGGCAAGATACTGTTGTTGAGGTGATTATAGAAAAAAATAGAGTTGTTGGGGTAAAAACGAAATTGGGGATTGAAATAAAAGGAAAAGCTGTAATTCTAACAACCGGAACATTTATGAATGGATTATTACATGTTGGAAAAAGTAAGATAATTGGTGGTAGAGCAGGAGATCCTTCTTCAATTGGATTGTCAGACCAATTGGGAAGGGAAGGATTTAAAGTAGGTAGAATGAAAACAGGAACACCTGCAAGAGTAGATGGTAGAACAGTTAACTTTTCAAAACTAATTGAACAAAAAGGCGATGAAAATCCTGGAACATTTTCTTACCTTAATTTTAATAAGAAACAAAAAAAACAATTAAGTTGCTTTATTGCACATACTGATCCAAATGTACATTCAACAATTAAGAAAGGAATTGGGGAGTCTCCATTATTTAACGGTACTATTTTAAGTATAGGACCAAGATACTGTCCTAGTATAGAAGATAAAATTGTTACATTTTCGGATAAGGAAAAGCATCAACTATTTCTTGAACCAGAAGGTGAAAAAACAGTTGAATACTATATAAATGGATTTGCATCTTCGCTACCTTTAAATATTCAGTATGAAGCTTTGAGAAAAATTAAAGGATTTGAAAATGTTAAAATTTTCAGACCTGGATATGCTATTGAATATGACTATTTTGATCCTACACAACTGTATCATACTTTAGAGACAAAGATAATCGGTAATTTATATTTTGCGGGACAGGTTAACGGAACAACTGGCTATGAAGAGGCTGCAGCCCAAGGACTTATGGCTGGTATAAATGCATATATGAAACTTGAAAGAAAGAAAGAATTTATACTCTCAAGAGATGAAGCTTATATTGGTGTTCTTATAGATGACCTGGTAACTAAAGGTGTTGATGAACCTTATAGAATGTTTACATCAAGAGCGGAATATAGAATTTTGTTAAGGCAGGATAATGCGGATAATAGATTGACAGATAAAGGTTATAAAATTGGGTTGGCAACGAAGGAAAGATATGAATTGTTTAGAAGAAAATATAAGCTGAGAGATGAGTTGATTAGTTTTTTAAAAGAAAAGTCTGTTAAACCTGGAGATATAAATGACAAGTTAGATTATTGGGGTACTAGCAAAATTAAGCATTCAATACGGATTATTGAAATAATAAAAAGACCTGAGATTAGATTACGAAACCTTATAAAGGAATTAAGGTCACTTGAAGAAAATGTTAATAAGCTGGGTAATTTAAAGGATGAGATAATTGAATCTGCTGAGATAGATATAAAATATTCAGGATACATTGAAAGGGAAAGATTAATAGCCGATAAAATAAAAAGACTTGAAAATATAAAATTAAGGAAAGAACTAAACTATGATGAAATATTATCACTTTCAACTGAAGGAAGGCAAAAATTAAAAAAAATAAATCCAAAGACAATTGGACAGGCTAGTAGAATAAGTGGCGTTTCTCCTTCTGATATTTCGGTGCTTTTAATCTATTTAGGACGATAATGTTCCACGTGGAACACATAAACTAAAAAATGAAAAAAAAAGTTTCAGGCCTTATCATTGATGTATTAAACCGGAGAACATTTCCGGGAACATTACAATTTGATAATAAAGTGATTTCTAAAATGCTGGAAGATAAAAATATTGTGCCTGATCAATATATTTTACCTGGCCTTATTGATGCTCATGTCCACATTGAGAGTTCGATGCTTACACCTGGAGGTTTTTCAAAATTAGCAGTAAAACATGGAACTGTCGCAAGTGTTTCAGATCCTCATGAAATAGCTAATGTGCTTGGGATAGAGGGAATTGAATTTATGCTTAATGATGGAGAAAAGGTACCTTTTAAATTTTATTTTGGTGCTCCGTCATGCGTTCCTGCAACTACTTTTGAAACATCCGGGGCCACCCTGGGTCCCGGGGAAGTGAAGGACTTGATAGAAAGGAAAGATATATGGTATATGTCTGAAATGATGAATTTCACGGGAGTAATTAGTGGTGATAATGAAATTGCCGATAAAATACAATTTGCGAAGAAAACTAAAAAACCTGTAGATGGACATGCCCCTGGATTGAGAGGAAAGGCTCTTGATAAATATATAAAAGCAGGAATTTCAACTGATCATGAATGTTATACACTGGAGGAGGCTGAGGAGAAAATTGAAAAGGGAATGATTGTGCAGATAAGGGAGGGAAGTGCAGCAAGAAATTTCAACAGCTTGTATTCTCTGATTGATAAATACCCGGGAAAAGTTATGTTATGTTCAGATGACCTGCATCCTGATGATTTGATGAAAGGAAACATTAACAGGTTAATAGTGAAAGGATTGAATAAAGGCCTGGATTTATTCGACCTGCTTACAGCTGCCACGGTAACTCCAAAATTGCACTATAACCTTGACGTAGGTTTATTAAAAAAGGGTGATCCGGCAGATTTTATAATAATTGATAAACCTGAGAGCTTCGGAGTAAAACAAACTTATATAAATGGAGAAAAAGTATACGATCAGGGAAAGGTTTTGTTTAGATATGAAAATATTAAGAGTATTAACAAATTTTTTGCACAACCTATAGAGGAGAACGACATTAAGGTAGTTGCTGAGAAAGAAAAGATAAGGATAATTAAAGCATTTGATGGAGAATTGATAACCCGGGAAAGCGTTGTAAAAGCAAAAATAAATAATAACCAAGTCATTGCAGATCCACAAACAGATGTGCTAAAAATTGTTGTATTAAACAGGTATGAAAGAGCAAAACCTGTAGTGGGATTTATTACTGGTTTTGGTTTAAAAAGAGGAGCTTTGGCAAGCAGTATTGCTCATGACAGTCATAACTTAATAGCAATTGGAACCTCTGATAAAGATATAGTTACAGTATTGAATAAAATAATAGAAAAAATGGGGGGGATTGCAATTAGTGACGGAATGGTAACAGAATGTGTTGAGCTTAAAATTGCAGGCTTAATGTCGGATAAACCACCTGAAAAAGTGGCTTCTGCATATGAAAAGATAAATAGAAAGGCATCTGAAATATGTACTAAAATCAAATCTCCGTTTATGACACTTTCCTTTATGGCTTTGCTTGTTATACCTGATTTAAAAATTAGCGACAGAGGTTTATTTAATGTCTCCCGCTTCGAACACACCTCCCTTTTTGTTGATTAATTACATAATTTTGTAAAAAGCAGGGTATATAATGTCGTACATAAAAAAAATAAAGGAAACAATAAAAACCCTTCCATCTGGTCCCGGGATATATCAATACTTAGATGAAAAGAATGAGGTAATATATGTTGGTAAAGCCGGGAACTTAAAGAAACGTGTGGCATCATACTTTACAAAAAACAATACCGGAAAAACAAAAGTACTTGTAAGCAAAATCAGGAATATTGATTATATTATTGTTGAATCAGAGACTGATGCACTTCTCCTGGAAAATAACCTGATAAAGAGATATAAACCTCGTTACAATGTATTGTTAAAGGATGATAAAAGCTTTCCATGGATTTGTATAAAGAAAGAGCCTTTCCCAAGAGTTTATTATACAAGAAACAGAATAAAAGATGGTTCTGAATATTTTGGACCATATACTTCAGTAGTAATGGTTCGGACCATTATGGATCTGGTGAGGAAACTTTATACTTTAAGAACGTGCAGATTAAATCTAAGCGAGGATAAAATTAAATCAGGGAAATATAAAGTTTCTTGGGAGTCTCATCTTGGCAACTGTCTGGCTCCCTGTGTTGGACAACAAAATCAGACCGACTACCTGAA
>JAUWMO010000322.1 GCA_030613125.1 Bacteroidota bacterium
ATGATGCTGAAAGGAGATATGGAACCTAATGAATATAAGTAAGGATTTGTACTAAATAAATGTTCATCGTCCCTTGGAGGGGCAAATCGAAGTCACCTTCCAAGAAGGTGGTTATTTTCTTTTAACCTCCGGTTATAAATCCTTCAGGCATCTGTACAGCTATCACTTCCCCCCGTGCGCAGACCTCACCATTTGCAATAAGTCTGGATTCAATGGTAACTTTTCTGCCCTTTATTTTTTTTACTGTAGCCCTTATTTCAAGTGTGGTATTAATTTGGTGTGGGCTTTAGGTAATCTACCTTTAGGGAAGCTGTAAGAAAACGATTCGCAGGAAGTGGTTATTATTTTTACTTTTGTATTTACAAATTCAAGGCTATGAAAGAAACCATTCTTGAGTCACTCATCAAATTATTTGCCATAATTGCAAATGTAAATGAAGGCCAAATAAGTTCTGGTGCTGAAAAGGTCATTGAGGAGGTGTTGGAAAGAGCAGTTCGAAGGGATAAAATGAATTACTACCTTGACTTGTTTAAAAAATATCTTCAGAAATATCACAAAGCCAACATTTCTGATGAAATTAATGCTACCAACAGGAAAAAAAGATCATCACAATCGGTAAAAGCACTTGTGGTATGTGAACGTAGTAATGAGGTGCTCCAACAGCATGAAAAAATCAGGATATTAAGCCGGTTAATTGAGTTTACCAATGAGGATGGTATCCTAACAGAAAATGAAAATGAGTTTCTTGGCACAATCAAAGATGCTTTTTATATTAGTAATAAAGAATACACCGATATTCGATCCATGATACTGAATCCCTGGATACAAGGTATAAGTAAAGATAAGCTGATACTTATTGATAAGAATGAAATGGATACTACTGGCAGGGAAAAACACTTGCAATGGAGGGGTCTTGAAGGCCAGATCATTGCCATTTACATTGAAAGCAGTAATATTTTTATGTTCAAGTATCTTGGCGATGACATCCTGTATCGGAATGCTCAGGCTATTTTTCCGAATGTTATTGAATTTCTTGATACCGGGTCATTTATTCGCGGATCAAAGATTACCCCAATTTATTTTAGCACCCTTTCAGCCCGGTTTTTTCAAGATACAATAACAAGTAATCTCGAATATGTTGCAGAAGGTATTGAATATAAGTTCCGGAACAGTGAAAATGGTGTTCAGGAATTCAGTTTCGCTGCCCGGGCAGGTGACCTTGTTGGAATAATGGGTGGTAGCGGGGTTGGTAAATCAACCCTCTTGGATCTTTTTAATGGCAATCTTGTCCCCCAGAAGGGAAATATATTTATTAATGGTTTTGATCTGAATAAGAACAAGGAAAAACTTGAGGGAATAATTGGATATATCCCTCAAGATGATCTTTTAATGGAAGACCTTACAGTGTTTCAGAACCTGTATTATAATGCAAAACTCTGTTTTAGTGATTATACCGGGATCAAAATTCTAAAAACGGTTATCAGATTATTGAAGGAACTGGATTTATACAACATTCGATATTTGAAAGTCGGTAACCCTTTGGAAAAATATATAAGTGGCGGTCAGAGGAAAAGACTGAATATTGGGCTTGAACTATTGAGGGAGCCAATGATCCTGTTTGTTGACGAGCCTACTTCCGGATTATCATCCATGGATGCAGAGATGGTAATGCTCTTATTAAAAAGGCAGGCACTCAGGGGTAAAATAGTGTTAATTAATATCCATCAACCATCATCAGATATTTTTAAATTATTCAATAGAATTCTGATAATGGATAAAGGAGGGTATGTTGTATATCAAGGTGACCCTCTGGATGCTCTGGTTTACTTTAAAACAGAAAATCAACAGCTTAATGCAGATGAAAGTCAGTGTACAACCTGCGGAAATGTAAATCCTGAACAGATTCTTGATATTGTTGAAACCAAGTATGTAAATGAGTTCGGAAGATTAACGGATATAAGAAGATTCAGCCCAATAGAATGGTATGAAAAATACAAGAAAGGAGTTGAAAACACGAATAAGCAGCAGATCAAACGTAAAAGCCTTCCCCAAATAAATTTTAAAGAACCTGGTCACTGGAAGCAATTTTTAATTTTTAGTGCGCGTGATATAAGATCGAAAATTGTTAACAAACAGTATATGTATATTACTTTTCTGGAGGCTCCTGTTCTGGCAATTATTATCGGGTTTTTTACTAAATATTATAGTGGTTCTTCGGCCGATCCAGGCCAATACGTGTTCATTAATAATGACAACCTTGTTTCATATATTTTTATGTCTGTAATTGTATCCTTATTTCTGGGTATGATCTTAAGTGCAGAAGAGATCATCAAGGATGCACGGATTCTGAAAAGAGAATCATTCCTGAACCTGAGCAGCTTTAGCTATATTAATTCAAAAGTATTTATTGTTTTTACAATTTCTGCAATACAGATGATCACTTTTGTTGTAATTGGAAACTATATGCTCGAGATTAAAGGAATGACCCTTAAGTATTGGTTAATGCTTTTTTCAGCAGCTTGTTTTGCAAATATGATAGGTTTAAATATCTCAGCCGCACTAAAATCTGTTGCAACTATTTATATAGTAATTCCATTGATCCTTGTTCCGCAAATCCTTTTCAGCGGGACTGTAGTACCTTTTGATAAATTACGGACCTTAAGTAAACATTCCATAAATGTTCCTGTAGCCGGTGATCTTATGACATCAAGGTGGGCATTTGAAGCTCTGACAGTTGAACAATTTAAGAAAAACCGGTTTGAAAGAAATTTCTTTGAGGTTGAAATGAGAATGAGCCGTGCTATGTATAAAACCTCGTTTCTGATCCCATTACTTAAGGGAAAAATGGATGAGGCCCTGAAAATTCTGGATTCGGGAAAAGATAATAAAGTTGCTGCCCACAATCTTCGTGTAGTTTATAATGAACTTAATGCCCTTGCCAAAGAAACAGGCATCCATCCCGGACAGACAAAATGGATGCTAACCGTTAATAGATTTTCACCGGAAGCCAATTTGAGAATACAGGAATACCTTGATTCCCTTAGCATTATTTATAATAAACGGAATAATTTTGCAAGTAGTGAAAAGGATAGATTATATGGTGAGTTAGAGAAACAGCTTGGTAGCAAAAGTGCTCTTTTGGAAATGCAAAATAATTACACTAACCAGAGTATTGCTAATCTGGCACTTAACCGAAACCAGATTTATAAGATAATTGATTTTAAGGATCGCTTGATTCAGCGGATGGACCCTGTTTTTAAAATCCCTGACTCAAAGATCGGAAGGGCCCATATGTATGCCCCTGTAAAAAGAATTGGAAATATTGAAATTGATACTTATTGGTTTAACCTGACATTTATCTGGTTTACAACAATTCTTGCTTACCTTGTTCTGTATAATGATTTGCTTCGAAGATTCGTTGAAGCTTTGGAAGCCTTTCAGATAAGGCGAATTGACCGGATCAGAAAGAGGGTTCAAATCAAGAAAAACGGAAGAAAACAATTATAAGAGTTCCTGCGGGTGTAACCAGGTAAGTAACAATAGTTTTTTATTTAAAAACGGTATGTAATTGGTACCTGAAAAAGCCTGTTTTTATTGCGATCTGCTCCTATCTCAACATACAATAATCCCTGGTAATATCTTAAGCCAACCTGAAAATGTTTGCTAATTGAAAATTGTACTCCTAAATAGAAACCTAAATCTATTCGGTTGTAATCGTCAATTGTATTTTTTTCTTCATCATCATAGCCAGGGTAAACTTTAATTTTTTTTGATTTAATAAGAATTCCGATTCCAGGACCGAACTCAAGTGCAAACCAGTTCTTTAAATTATGTCCGATTGTAACAGGAATACTCAGGTAATCGTTGTAATTTTTGTACTTAGCCTGCCCATCTTTCAAGGCCATTCCCTGCTGTGAATATTGTAATTCAGTACGAAGTCCCCATTTGCCTGAGATACTGATTTCTGCCATAATTCCAGCATGAATACCAACTCTGAACTGGG
>JAUWMO010000208.1 GCA_030613125.1 Bacteroidota bacterium
GAAAAAATTGATTCAGGATAAATAAAACACAAAAAGTAAAAGATTCAAAAGGGTATGTCAAATGATGAAAAGATGGCTCTGGCATGTGAATGGTGGGATCAAAGTCTTTTCCACCTGCGTTTCGCTGCACGTACTCCTCAACGCTTAAATGAAATGCTGGGGAACTCACTTGATCCTGATACCATGAAAGTATTGGAAGATGCTGAGTCTGCTGGCATTCCGTTTTTTGTTAACCCCTATTATCTTTCACTATTGCATGTCAGAGTTCCTTACTTTGCAGTTGGAGCTGATCTGGCAATAAGAGATTATGTGATATACAGCGGTAAATTAGTTGATGAATTTGGTCATATTGTAGCCTGGGAGAAAGAAGATTTGGTAGAACCGGGAAAACCTAATGCTGCCGGATGGTTACTTCCGTCATATCATAATGTACATCGGCGATATCCCGAAGTTGCAATACTTATACCTGACACAATGGGAAGGGCATGTGGTGGTTTATGTGCATCATGCCAGAGAATGTATGATTTTCAAAGAGGTAATTTAAATTTTAATCTTGATAAGTTAAAACCAAAAGAAAAATGGCCAGATAAATTTGCACGTTTGTTAGAATATTTTGAAAACGACTCTCAACTTCGTGATATACTGATAACAGGCGGCGATGCACTGATGAGCTCAGATAAATCGTTGAAAACAATTTTAGATGGTATATATGATATGGCTATCAGGAAAATAAGGAAAAATGAAAAAAGAAAAAAAGGTAATAAACATGCTGCGATTGTTAGGATAAGATTGGGCACACGATTGCCAGTTTATCTACCTCAACGTATTACCCCTGAATTATCAGCTATTCTTGGTGATTTTAAAAAAAAGGCTACAAAAATCGGGATAAAACAGTTTATTATTCAAACTCATTTTGAATCTCCCATGGAAATTACGCCCGAAGCACAGATCGGGATTCAAAAGCTCATTTCTGCAGGCTGGACAATAACAAATCAACATGTGCTTACTGCTGCAAGTTCAAGAAGGGGTCATACTAATCAGTTAAGAAAAATTCTGAATGATATTGGTGTACTTAACTATTACACGTTTAGTGTTAAGGGATATACTGAAAACAGTCACAATTTTGCTACTAATTCACGAGCTGTTCAGGAGCAGATTGAAGAGAAAGTAATTGGACAAATATCACCTGATTACTATGAGACCATAAGGAATTTTCCTCAGGAAGCTGAAATGATGTCAGAAAATATTGATGCCCTCAGAAGATATGCTGATCTTCCGTTTCTTGCTACTGACAGAAATGTATTGAACTTGCCAGGTGTTGGTAAGAGCCTTACATTCAGGGTGGTCGGCATTACCAGATATGGTAGGAGAATACTGGAGTTCGACCATGATAATACAAGAGAACATAGCCCGATAATCCATAAAATGGGCAAGGTTGTTATTATTGAGTCAAAATCGGTTTGTGAATATCTAAAGCAGCTTGGTGAGATGGGTGAAGAAATAAGCGAATACGATGGCATTTATGGTTATTCCATCGGGCAGACTGAACCCCTAATTCCGGTCTACGAATATCCCGAATATGATTTTCAGGTTACAAAGGAAATTACCAACCTGGAGGTTAACCCGAATTCATGATTTTTTACTTAACCACAGAGACTCAGAGGCGCTTTCGAAGGAATGCCTTTGGCAAAAGTTACGCTTTAATATAAGATTCTTTGCGCCTTCCCGCCTTAGTGGTGAAAAAATATTTGTCATTCATCAATACCATTTGTCGGGGCTAATTGACTGGAAAGAGTAACTGATCTACTGATATATATCGTGTTCTTTGAGATAGCCTTCAGAAACTACAGTCATTTTAATATTATCTTTATGCACAACCATTGATTCCATTAAAAATGAAGGCACAAGCTTTTTTCCGTTATTTACAGTTAAATTCATTATTTCAGGAGATTCACCATTTGCCAGTTTTATTGCTAAATTGGCAGCCGTTGAGGTGATTGCATCAATTGGTTTGTAAATGGTCATGGTCTGTGTTCCGGCTACAATTTGTTTTATGGCTTTTATATCAGCATCCTGTCCGGCAACCAGAACTTTTCCTGCCAGGTCCCTTTCTTCAAGTGCACGAATAACACCTGAAGCTAATGCATCATTACTGGCTATTACAGCATCCACCAGGTTATTGTTCTGGTCTAAACACTTATTCATTAGCTCATATCCTTCCTTTTCTTTCCAATCCTGAGTGAATTCCTGAAAAACAATCTCAATATCACCTTTTGTAATTAATGGTTGCAGAATATTTAGCTGACCTAAATATAGCAAATGAGCATTATTATCTGTTACTGCACCTCCAATTAAAACATATTTGCCTTTCGGACTAATCCTGGTAAGGAAATCAGCCTGTTGCTCGCCAATTCGTATATTGTCAGTTGAGACATAATAATCCAGATTACAATTTCTAATTAGTCTGTCATATGAAATAACTTTTATTCCTGCTTTATGGGCAGCTACTACAATATGACCAGCTGTCTCCTGATTAACAGGTATTACTACCAAAACATCAACTCCTTCAGATATTAATTTTTCTGCCTGTTTCAGCTGCAAAGCATCATCACCATTTGCAATTTCAACTAAAACATTTCCACCAAGTTCCTCAATGTTCTGCACAAAAAGTTCACGGTCTTTTTCCCATCTTTCAGGAACAAGACTATCCATACAAAAACCGACTTTTGGTATTTTAGTACCGCAACCCTGTATTAAAAACATAATAAATATCACAGGAATAAAATACCTTATAAACTTTGATACCATGATATTACTTTTTTAGTTAAACAATATTTTTTCTTGTTAAAAGCAGACCCAGCTTTAATTCTTTTAAATTACAAAAATTAAAAGAATAAATTGACATAAATTGTTACTTTATTCTTTTAGTATAATGATCTGTAATTTAAAAGATGGAAAACAAAGGTTAGAATCGTAAGGAGTGAATATATTTCAGTCAGTTAAGAAGAAGTGAAAAATCACTGTAAATTAAAGCGCAAAAAAAAATGGTTTCTTAAAAAACAGTCCTGTTTTTCATTAATGTGCTCTGTCAGATAATCAATTTATTACTCGTCAGGAGGGTTTATAAAGTAAATCTCAGGTGAAAATAAGGCTATGATTAAGTAACCTAAGCAATGAATTTGCGTATTAGTAGTAAAAATTAACTTGAAACATATTCATATTTGTTAAATTAAAACCTTTAATTATGAAAAAAGTATTTTTTATTTTCGCTTTAATATTTATCGTTTCAGCATCCCAGGCACAAGTAAAGTTTGGAATTAAAGCAGGGGCTAATACAGCCTCTTTCAAACTTGATGATGTAGATAGCCCGGATGCAATACTTACACAGGCAAAACAAGCACAATGGGGCTTCCATGCAGGCGTTTTCGTAAGAATTAAAATAGCAATGCTTTACTTGCAGCCTGAAGCATATTTTTGCTCAACAGGTGGCAAATTTACTTATGAAGATCCGGATAATCCGACTGCAGGAGAGGTATTGAAATCGTTTGATATGAACCGTCTTGACATCCCATTACTTATTGGTGTAACCCTTGGTCCTATTCGTATAAATGCTGGTCCGGTAGGTCACCTTGTTCTAAGTCATAAAAATGATCTTGAGGGACTTGAATCTGACTTAAAAGGTATGAAATGGGGCTATCAGGCTGGTATAGGCTTTGATCTTTTTAAGAAACTAACCATTGATGCAAGATATGAAGGGAACCTGAGTAAGCTGGGTGAAAGTGTTACAATTGGCGGAACAGATTTCCCTACCGATATGAGGACAAGCCAGATACTTCTGAGTGTTGGATTTATGTTCTGAGAATTAAAAAGTCATTTGAAATTGAAAAGCTGCAATTATTGGCAGCTTTTTTTTATATTTATCTTTGTTATTAATAATCCTTATATGTTATGATCCTGGCCATCCAGTGGGATAATATTGGAAGTCTTGTAACATTGATTATTTCAGTGTTATATATTATTACAATCCTTTTTACGGTTTTACTTATTATCCTCGAGAACAGGGATCCTGTAAAAACAGTTTCCTGGGCTGTTGTTATTATGATGGTACCTGTTATTGGAGTAATATTTTATATTGTATTTGGTCAGAATTACCGGAAGCAAAAAATTTTTTCCAGAAAAGGGCTTAAAGATTTGGTGAGGATTGCAAATATCAGTCAAAAGCAAATTAAAGATTTGCAAAATCTCGAAATTCTAAAAAATGAAAGGATCAGAAGTTTAACTAATATAATTATACTTCTGCTACGTAACAGTAAAGCCATCCTTACTGAATGGAACAAGGTTGATATTCTACAAAACGGTCAGGAAACATTTGACTCTATGTTAAAGGCAATTGATGAGGCTGAAGATCATATACATATGGAATTCTACAGATGGGAATCAGACCGGATTGGTAAAAGATTCCGGGATGTGCTGGTAAAAAAAGCTCAGGAAGGTGTTAGGATCCGGATAATCTATGATGACGTAGGAAGCTGGAAAATCGGAAAGAAATATGTTAATTCGCTCAGGGATGCAGGAATTCAGGTATATGCATTTATGCCGGTTAGTTTTCCTTATTTTACCAGTAAGGTGAATTTTAGAAATCACCGGAAAATTACGGTTGTGGACGGTCAAATTGGTTTTGTGGGAGGTTTGAACCTGGCTGACAAATACCTGTACGGCACAAAAAAGTTTGGTGCCTGGAGAGATACTCATCTCAGGATCGAAGGCGAAGCGGTTAGGTCTCTTCAAACAATTTTTTCAGTCGATTGGTACTTTGTCTCAAAAATAATTATAGGTAATCATACTCGCTATTTCCCCGATTATAAAGTAGATATCCGTCATCTGGTTCAAATTACTGCCAGTGGTCCTGACTCTGACTGGGCTTCTATCATGCAGGCATACCTTGCAGCAATAACCTCTGCGAAAAAATATATATACATATCAACTCCATACTTTTCTCCAAACGAAAGTATTCTTACTGCTCTCTGTACTATGGCACTCAGTGGGGTAGAGGTAAAAATTCTTTTACCTAAAATGTCCGATTCAACAGTTGCATACTGGAATTCATTCTCTTATATCAGTGAAATGTTGGATGCAGGTATTGAAATCTACCTTTATAAAAAAGGATTCAATCATTCAAAATTACTTATGGTAGATGGTATTTTCTCATCAGTTGGAACGGCTAACCTGGATAACCGAAGCTTTGATCTTAATTTTGAGGTTAATGCCTTGATCTATAACGAAGATATTGCCTCACAGCTTGTTGATATGTTTGAGAATGACCTGAATCAAAGCCAGCGTGTAAATGAATCTGTCTGGAGAAAACGACCTTTAATTCAAAAAATCAAAGAATCTACTGCAAGAATCCTCGGACCTCTCTACTAGTTTCCTACATTAACTTAGAGTATTTTTAAGAAAAAACGTGAAATAATCAATTCTGATGAAGAATTGAAAAGAGCAATTGAGGAAAGAGATGAAATGACTTCAATGAAAGAATTTAGAAGGTTACATAATGAGGAGTTTAGAGAATATATTGAACAAGCCTTAAAAGATGCCCGTAAAGCAATGGAGGAAATAAGAGAAAATATGAAGAAATTTCGCAGTAATGATATGGAAAGATTTAAAAAGGAAATGAAAAAGTTTCGTGAGCATGATATGGACCATTTTAATGAGGAGATGAGAAAAGCCACTGAGGAAATGAACAAGGTGATCGAGGAAATGAAAAAATCGCATAAGAAAATTTGTCCGGATAGCCTTGATGTTTTCTATTATGATTTCAAAGAATTCAATTCTGAATTATGGGCAGGTCTCAGATAGAGGAATCAAAAAGGTTAATGGAAGATTTTTTTAAAAACGAGAATATAGAATTAGAAGATAATTAGCCCACACTGCAAGCCCATCGTTAACACCAGCTTTTAAGCCAGATAAAAGCTGGAAATACAAAATTGTACTACGTATTAAACTACGTAGTTAACTACGTAGTTTAATGGCTCTATTATGAAATATGTAGCGCAAATTTTTTTCAAGGAATTAGGAATTTTATGCTATCGCCAAGGGGTACCAGCAATAACTATAGGGCAACACCCTCTTTTCGTCCGCCAGCTGGCGGACAGAAAGATAATAGGCAGGCATTTCAATGCCTGATACAAAGAATTAACAATTATTATTCATCCCGGAGGGATAGA
>JAUWMO010000243.1 GCA_030613125.1 Bacteroidota bacterium
AGTCATTTTATCCCGAAAGCTTTCGGGATTAGTCCCTTTAGCTCACTTTTAACTTCTTCTCAACTTTAGTCACTTTAGCTCACTTTAGTCACTTTAAACTTCTTCCCCATTTTAGTCATTTCTTTTCTTCCAACAACCCTGTTATCTATTTATTTGTTAAAGGACGAGGTCCGTAGTGCGGTAGTTCCTGTCCCACTTCATATGCTCCACAATCCGGGGCATTACCGCTAAAGTCATCATTAATATTAGGGATATAAACGGCTGCATCTTCTACCCTGGAGCCTGGTTTAAGTCTGAGGTCAGGGACTTTTCGTTCAGGGATTGGTGGATATGTAAATTCAACATCATTGAATGTTTCTTCAATTTCTATACCCTCAATACCATGCTTTTCCACCTCTGAAAAGGGTTTCCCTCCGATTTTTGCTATGTATGGTGTTCCGTACACTCCCACTGCATCATAATCAAAACTGCTGTGGTCTCCCGGATCTATAATATCTGCAGCATAAGGATTCCCGGCACCATAATCCCCCCAGCAGTTATCTTCGCCTGTTTGTCCACCAATAGCCAGGTTGTTCCTGAAGTAAGCATAGTCCATGGTATCATTACCACCGAGTCCCGTTCCAACCTTAATTACTGTATTATGCAATACCACATCCCCCTGACTGAAACGTTTCAGTTTAAAAGCTGCATGGACCATATTGTACATTGCGTTACGTATGAAATAGGTAGGTCCTCCCAATCCTGGTTGAGAGCTGAGTCCCACGAAACAATTTGTTAAGCGGTTCCGGAATATGCGGCAATTGGAGAAACAGAAATCAGCCTCAATGCCATCATCTGCTCCCCTGTAAATATCATTGTTATATATATCAATACATATCTGGTCAACCACATGTTGATCTTCCATTGTGGAAATACAATCCCTGAATCCTGTAACCCTGTTATAACAGATCACATTTCCGGGCCCGGTCATTTCAATACCTTCACCGATGTTTTTTCCGTGAGCTCCCATGGCCTCCTTGGTCCATTTGCAAATACCCGTAATAACATTATCACTGATATAACAATTTATTGCACCCGGCCAGTGAGCGATAATACCGTAGACGGCATTAACCGTGCAATAGCGGACAATACAATTTTCCGCACCATTCAAACATATACCAATGCTTTTATCCTCCTTGTTATTAATAGTAAGCCCTTCGATAAATACCCATTTCCTGTTTTGAAGATCAATAAAACTAAAGGTAGCCTCTCCTTTGCTGCATCGGTATACTACCGGCTTGTCCTTAGTGCCGTTTTTAGTTTTGAGGGTATCATAGATACCGGGTTGCAGTTCAATTATTTCTGCTCTTTTGCCAGTTTCCGGAACCGGCCGGGTACGTGCTTCCACTATTTTCTCTGCCGAACCACCATCCGGATCTTCCAGTTTGAGTTTAATCTCATATCCGGTATCAGGATTAAGATCAAAAACAGTTCCTGAGTGTTTATTTTTCCATGAGAGCTTCACGAGCTCCACTGAGGGTAGCCGGGGTAATGGCATTTTCTCTCCCGCGGGTACCCTGCGTAATGGCATTCCCTGCTGCCATTCGGTTTTACCCTTTTCCCGGAACTGTACCGATACAATTCCGTTCTGATTGTCATCTCCCTGAATATACCATTCAACCGCCAGGTTAATAATGGTGGGATATGGCGTGACTACTTTTCCGTGAATTGTCCGGTCCTGTGCGAAAGTTTGTAAACCGGATAAAAAAAGAACGAGTAAAATGCTAAATATTCTGCCTGCATTCTTTCTGAAGAATTTTTGATTTAGATTGCTCATACAATTAAAAGATTTTGTTAAAATTAAATATATTATATACTTTTAACAAGTAAAAGTAAAAATATTCGAAACGAAATGAAAGTTTAAAGTGTAAAAGTCTAAGAGTCTAAGAGTCCAAAGGTCTAAGAGTCTAGGAGGATAATACAAATCAGAATATTTGACTTTGTGACCTTTTAGACTTTCGACATTTTGACTTTTTGACACTTTTTCATTTAGGCATTTCAGAAATATATCAACCATGAAAAATTTAGTTTATTTAGCCTTTATTTTAGTAGTATCTGGTTATAGTTGTGTCTCAGGGCATAAAGACAATGCTGACAATACATCAGGAAAAAGATATATAAAACCTGATTCTGAAAATCCCGGATATTGGGAATATAAAGGACAGCCTGTGCTTCTGCTGGGGGGATCGAAAAACGATAATCTCTTTCAATCGCAAAATCTGGAAGAACATCTGGATGAATTACATGCAATTGACGGAAATTATATCCGTAATACCATGAGTTCAAGAGATTCAGGAGATGTCTGGCCTTTTTTCAGACAAGCAGACGGGAAATATGATCTGAATAAATGGGGACAGGAACACTGTCAAAGATTTGAAGATTTATTAAAAATAACCTGCGAAAGGGATATTATTGTCCAACTGGAAATTTGGGACAGGTTTGATTATTCAAGAGACAATTGGAAAAAGAACCCATTTAACCCTGAAAATAATGTTGATTATACTATAGAAGAAACAGGCCTGGCAACAGAATACCCAAAACATCCTGCCTCAGATTTACAACCTTTCTTTCATTCTATCCCGGGAATGCCAAATTATACTGAAAACCTTAATATTGTAAGGTCATATCAGGAAAAATATATAAATAAACTATTATCCTATACATTAGACTATGGTAATGTTTTGTATTGTATGGACAATGAAACAAGCACTCCACCGGAATGGGGTAAATACTGGATAAAATATATAAAGAGTATCGCTGATGAAAAAGACATACAAATTTATTTAACCGATATGTTTGACCGGTTTTTCAGTCCGCAGGAATGTCCTTCATGCTTACAGGTATTAGAACAAGCTGATGTTTATACTTTCGTTGATATTTCACAAATAAACAGCCGGAATTTTGATCAAACACATTGGGACACCCTGCAATGGATATTAATGGAAAGAGACAAATTCCCCATACGGCCGGTTAATAATACAAAGATATACGGAGGAATGAATTCAAAGTGGGGTTCCGGTTCAAATGAAGATGGTATCGAACGATTTTGCCGGAATGTTATTGGCGGGTGCGCCTCAGTGCGCCATCACAGGCCTCCGCATGGAAATGGTTTAAATGATAAATCAATAGCTACCATTAAGGCTGTAAGGAAAATAGAGACTATTGTTAAGCTATGGGAAGTTGAACCCAAGATGGACTTTCTTTCTGACAGGGAAGAAGATGAGGCATATCTTTCAGCAAAAGAAGGTGAAAAGTATGTTATCTATTTTACTGACGGAGGTGCTGTGAAATTGGATTTGAGGCAATATGATAAACCCTTTGTTCTGAAATGGATCAGTGTTAATGATGGAGAATGGGGAGGGGAGTCAGCTTTCGAGGGTGGCAATTATCAGGAAATTATAGCTCCGGATAAAGGTGGCTGGTTTGCAGTGATTATTAGTGATATTAGGTGAATTTTTGTATTTTTGTAAAATAGAAATTCTAAATAAATGAAAAAAAGCAAAAACATTATCTTATTAGTCAGATTTTTAATAATAATTATTTGTATTAATCCCGGAGTAGTTACAGGTCAGGTAGAATTATATTCCGGAGGTAACGGAAGTACTTTCAATCCGTTTGGAACCAGTGTTGGAGATTATATGAGAATATATGAAATCCCTTTAGTTTCCGGTTTATCCGGCACGCCTTATCTGAATGAGAAATGGCAAAAAGCTGATATAATTTTGTTACAAGATGATTTGCTTATTAAAGATATTCCGGTTAAAATAGATGTCAGGAATAATAGGCTTGAGGTTAATCATAAGGGGAAAGTTTATCTGTTAGATGCTGATGATATCTACAGTCTCTTTTTAAAGGGAAATAATGATGCATTCATTACAACAAATGCATTAGATAAAAATGGTCCGACAGGGTTCTTTAAGGTAATATATAACGAAAAATCCTCTTTATTATGTTTTTACTCAACCAGTATTAAACAAGCAAGTTATGTTCCAGCCTTTGATACAGGGGAACAAGATGATAAAATTATTATTAAAAAAACATATTATGCATTTATAAACAGGCAATTGATTGAATTAGAAAAGAAAAGTAA
This sequence comes from Bacteroidota bacterium, assembly GCA_030613125.1. Lineage (GTDB taxonomy): Bacteria > Bacteroidota > Bacteroidia > Bacteroidales > VadinHA17 > JAUWMO01. The sequence continues at coordinate 4,130 of JAUWMO010000243.1, forward strand.
AAAATTTACCCGGCAATTTAATTTGAATGAAGAAATGGATGCATTTTTTAGCCATAACCGTATAAATCCCAAGAAAGAACAGGATCTGATAAAATTTTTAAAATTTTACGATTCAACAAATGCGATGGGGTTTTAACACGCATTATCACAATAAAACCTTTTACCGCTGAGCGCCAAGACGCTTCCGAAGCTCCAAAGGAATCCCTACGGGAGAATGCCCGCCTGACGTATTCGGGCAGGCCTTTGGCATAAGTAAAGAGGAACTTTTGTAACTCTGCGGGATAACTTTTACCGAAAGAGGTTTTGGCAATTTTACTCCGGAGGAATTATATTATACTCATAGTCTGCTAATCCGGGAGTGCCATCATAAGAGATCCCTTCAAGTGTGGCATTGATTGTTGTGATATTATCTGTATTGTAGAATGATACACTGGCCTTTCCGTCTGAATCTGTTAAAACCAAAGGGTTCCAGTATATCAACGATCTTAAATCCGGTTTGCTTTTATCTGTTTCCGGGAAATTACCGTATTCAGGTGAGTAAAATTCCCTTGAATTATAACATCCCTGAAATTCTATAATATTATTATCAGGTATATCAGCGGATGTTAGTGCTCCATTTTTTGTGTATATAGCTATAACTCCATTATTACCCAGGAAACCAAATTGCCTGATTTTTCCGATAGATCTGAAAACTTCAATAGTTTCAACTTTGTTCGGGTCCAAATTCAGTACGAAGGTTTTATCAAAAGTTGGAATACCGTCTATAAAGAATAAAGGCTGGTGGTCAAAGCTTTTCATATATTCATCTGAATATATCCTGATTTTATTTTCTCCTTTTTTATATTTTAAGCTAACATGGGTGACTATTTCCCTGAATACTTCTGCCATTGTAGGGAAAGGGTTATATTCATCAAGTCTGATTGTATGGTCTGCTGTACCAAAAATGTCATTTGATCTAACTCCTTGATTTTTAATCTCCGGATCTGCTTTATAGAATAAATTGTCCTCAGCAGAGTAATTAAATGAAGATTCTATTTGGGCACGTTCTCTTCTTTTTTCCAGATAGTTTTTGATTTCTCTGCTCTTGTATAAAATCTTTTTTCTGCCTGCAGATTGATATTCTGGCAAGTTGTTATCAATTATAATTTTAAACTTACCATGCTGCCCTTTTGCATCTGCCACATCGAAAAACAAAGACTCTTTTCCATAAGTTGCATTTATATAAAAACCAAAAAATCCATTTTCTTTTGTGAACATGCTGTATGACTTATTTTCCT